>NZ_JBEZJL010000024.1:0-138534 GCF_040651755.1 Actinomadura sp. NPDC048394
GCCGCGCCCGCCGCCGCCCTGCCGCTGGCGAGGCTGCTGCGGCCGCGGCTCACCTCCGTGCGCGTCATGGCCGGGCCGACGGCCGCGGACGTCGCCGAGCGCATCGACGCCATGGTCCGCGACCGCAGCCGCGACCCGTCGATCGTCTTCGAACTCGTCCGGGCCGAGATCGTGGTCCGCGAGTCGTCCTGATGGGAGCCCCCGCGGCCCGTGAGCCGAGCGGGCACCGCACGGCCGTGCTCGCCCTTCAGCGGCGACGGGCCGGCGCGATGACGCCCAGGCGCGCCCCCGCGGGGTCGGTCAGGATCGCGAAGCGGCCGGGCGGGATGTCGGACGGCGGGACGCGGACCCGGGCGCCGAGGCCGGCTGCCAGCGCGGCGGCGGCGTCGCAGTCGGCGACCTCGAAGTAGGGCGTCCAGCGCGGCACGGCATGGGGCGGCCACTGCTCGTCCATGCGGACCATCCCGGCCACCGCCCGGTCGCCGATCTTGAAGTTGGTGTAGGTCGGGCCGTAGTACTCCCGGTCGACGGCCCGCCAGCCGAAGACCGCCCCGTAGAAGGCGCGGGCCCGGTCGACGTCGCGGCACGCCAGCTCGACCCAGCACAGCGTCGACGGCTCTCCGGCCACCTCGGCTCCCTGGTGCTCGTCGGGTTCCCAGACGGCGAAGGACGCGCCCTCCGGGTCGGCGAACAGCGCCATCCGCCCGAACTGGGTGACCTGCACCGGCCCGGTCAGCTCCCGGCCGCCCGCCGCCAGGACGGCGTCCGCGGTGCCGCCGATTCCGGCGGTACGGAAGAAGCACGTCCAGGAGGGAGGCAGGGTGTCGTCGGCCATCGGCTGCAGGCCGGCGACCTGCGGCCCCTGAGGTCCCCCGAGCGTGCACATCTCGTAGTCGCCGAGCGTGTCCACGGTCACCGTGTAGGTCGACCAGCCGAACAGTCCGGAATAGAACCGCTTGGACGCCTCCAGATCCGGTGTGGCCAGTTCGGCCCAAGTCGGCGTTCCAGGTGCGTATTCGGTCACCTCCGGCATGGCACCCACGCTAGAAGCGGGCGCGCAATATCCACGGATGCCCACGTGACCGAGCGCGCAAAGACCTTTCCAAACGTCGTCTCCTTGACGCGCGCCGGAAGCGAATGCTAAACAGTCGTTCAGCATTAAACACCTGTTCAGCATGGTCCGTCGACCGCCGCGTCCGGCGAGACGGCCCTTCCCACGACCCCCTGGAGGTGCGGCAGGTGAACGCCGGCGGCGAGATCTACTGGGACCCCTACGACGCTGCGCTCGCGCAGGACCCGTACCCGACCTACCGGCGGCTCCGCGAGGAGATGCCGCTCTACTACAACGGCAAGCACGACTTCTACGCCCTCACCCGGGCCGCCGACGTGGCGCGCGGGCTGCCGGACTGGCGGACGTTCTCCTCCGCCCGCGGCGACATCCTGGAGATCGTCCAGTCGGGCCTGGAGATCCCGTCGGGCACCGTCATCTTCGAGGACCCGCCCACCCACGACATCCACCGCCGCCTGCTGTCCCGGCTGTTCACCCCCCGGCGCATCGGCATGCTGGAGCCGAAGGTCCGCGACTTCTGCGTCCGCACCCTCGACCCGCTCACCGGCCTGGACGGCTTCGACCTGGTCGCCGCCGTCGGCGCGGAACTGCCGATGCGCGTCATCGGCATGCTGCTCGGCATCCCCGAGGCCGACCAGCCCGCCATCCGCGACATGGTGGACGACTCGCTGCGCACCGAGGACGGCGGCCGCATGGACCTCGACGGCGGCGCGGTCCTTAACGCCGACGCCTTCGCCGAGTACATCGACTGGCGCCGCGAGCACCCGTCCGACGACCTCATGACCGAGCTGCTGACCGCCGAGTTCCAGGACGAGCACGGCGAGACCCGCACCCTCACCCGCGACGAGGTGCTCACCTACGTCTCGGTCGTCGCCGGCGCGGGCAACGAGACGACCGGACGCCTCATCGGCTGGACCGGCGCTGTCCTGGCACGCCACCCCGACGCCCGCCGCGAACTGGCCGCCGACCCGTCGCTGATCCCGGGCGCCATCGAAGAGATCCTTCGGTACGAGCCGACCGGCCACTCCATCGCCCGCTACGTCACCCGCGACGTGGAACTGCACGGCCAGACCGTCCCGGCCGGGAGCGCCATCGTCTTCATCGTCGCCTCCGCCAACCGCGACAAAGACCGCTACCCCGACCCCGACCGCTTCGACATCCACCGCAACATGGGCCACCTTCTCACCTTCGGCCTAGGCGGCCACTACTGCCTGGGCGCCGCACTGGCCCGCCTGGAAGGCAGGATCGCCCTGGAAGAGATCCTCAAACGCTTCCCCACCTGGGAAGTCGACTGGGACAACGCCAAGCTCGCCCAGACCTCGACCGTCCGAGGCTGGGAAACCCTGCCCCTGATCGTCGGCACGGCCCCCTGACCCCTTCCCACCGGCTCCGGTGACCGGATCCGGGCGCCCTGGCCACCGTCCCGCCACGCGACGCGTCTACCGGTTGTGCATCTTCGGCAGCCCTCTCGCCGTCCTGCCGTACTGGTGGCTGTGATGGCGGCCATCGCCGCCGTCCTGGTCGTGGTGGCGGTCGGCATCCTGGTGCACGCGCACGACGACACCCCCAAGCCCCGGCGCGCCGCCGTCCCGCCACCCACGGCGCCGCCCGCGACCTACGATCTGGCCGCGCGCCTGGCCTGTCACGACGCCCTCCTGGGCGTGGAAGGCACGGCCAGCGCGAACGAGACCGCCATGCAGCAGGCGGTGACGGCCGCCGAGGAGACCACGGTCGAGGCGCTGCGGGACATCCAGATCAAGTACGCGCCGACCGGCCGCCCCCCAGACGGCCCCACGCTGCAAGAGGCAGCGCGAGCAATAGCCCAATGGTGCAACGAACACCACGTAACCTGATCAGCCCCCACCGAGTGCGCTTGCGCGATGGCCTCTCCGTCCCCCTGTCCAGCACCGATCGCACCCCGCGGCACGCTCGGCCGTCGACCCCACTCCACGCCATGGGTCCCTCCCAGGTTCACGGCACGTCCCCTAGTGGCCACGGCGATGCCCGTGTCCGCGGATGGGTTGCTGCGGATCTCACGTCGCCGCTGGGATCGCCATCTCCAGGTCGGGCGGAACGAGAGGACGCGGCCGGTGCAGACACAGGACCCGGACGAGATCGCGGATGACGGGCACGGCCCCTGGCGCCGGCGCCTGGAAGTGCTCGGTGTGATCGCGGGTGTCATCGGCGCGATCGCAGCGGTGATTGCCCTGAAGCCGGTGGTGCTCCCAGACCATGGCGCAGCGGACGACCGGCCGACCCGATCGGCGACGTTCGCCTTCACCGATCCAGAGCCGGACACCGTGGTGAAGACCAAGTGCTCGTTCGAGGCGCGCGGCCAAGGGACCCCGCCCCCCGGCAAGAGCATCGCGGTGGCGACCCAGGAGTTGAACGAGCGGTACTACTTCGAATCGACCGTCCATATCGAGCAAGGCAGGTGGACGGTCCCGATCCAGGTCGGTACCTCCGGCACCCGCAAAGGAACGCGGTTTCAGCTGAGCGCGGTCTTGATGGACGCGACCTGGGAGCGTTACTTGGGCGGGGTGACCGACGAGCAGGGCGCGACCTACTGGTCCTCCGAGGCGCTGCCGCCCGGCGCCAAGGTGGTGGCCGCGGCGACGATCGAGACCAGCGAACACTGCAAGGACTAGCGCGCGGGTTGCGCGGCTTATTGGGTGAGGGCGCGGATCAGCTTTCTGTTGATGAACTCCTCGATGCCGGAGCGGCCGAGTTCGCGGCCGAAACCGGAGCGTTCGATGCCGCCGAAAGGGAGTTCGGCGCGTTCGGAGCCGGTGGGGGAGACGCCCTGCACGCTCGGGTCGGCGATCATGCCGGCGACCTGATCGTTGGTGGCGTAGACGTTGACGTAGGCGCCCGCGGGGAAGCCCGCGTCGAGGAAGATCTGCCCCAGCGCCGCGGCGGAGGCCGGGCATTGCGGGGCGTGCTTCAGCACGATGGTGTTGCCGGCCGCGAGGTTGGGGTGGCGAAGCGGGCGACCTGGTAGGCCGGGAAGTTCCACGGCGTGCTGCCTAGCAGCACGCCAACGGGGGGCGCCGTTCGCGGTGGAGGTCGGCGACCCGTCGCAGCAGGACAGTGCGGTCGGCGACCGTGCTGGTCTGGCCCCACGTTGCGGCCTCAGCGGCGGCGAGTGCGGTCTGGACGGGGGCGTCGGTGGCGGTCGGGTAGTGGCAACCACCTGGCCGGTCGCGGGCTCGGTGACGGTGAAGAGCCGCTCGGGCATGTCAGGCTTCCCGTTCGACCCGGCTCGCCAGGAGGGAGACGAGGTCGAGGCCGGCGAGACCGCGCAGGATCTCCAGCAGTTCGCGGCTGGTGAGTCCGCCGACTTCGGGGGTGCCGGTGCCCGGGGCGTGCGCCGGGTCCAGGACGTCGACGTCGACGGACACGTAGACGGGACGATCGCCGACCCGGGCCCGCAGCCGGTCGGCGATCTCGTCGACGCCCCGGCGCAGGACGTCGGCGGCGGTGTGGATGCCGAAGCCGAGGCGGCGGTCGTTCTGGGGCCCTTCTTGCCGTAGAGGGGGCCGCGGGTGCCGATGTGGCAGAGGGCCTCAGTGCCGAGGATCCCTTCCTCGACGGCGCGGCGGAACGGGGTGCTGTGGGTGTACGCGGCGCCGAGGTAGGTGTCCAGGTGTCCAGGTGGGCGTCGAAGTGGACCAGCGCCACCGGGCCGTGCCGTTCGGCGGCGGCCCGCAGCAGGGGTAGGGCGATGGTGTGGTCGCCGCCGATGGTCACCAGCCGGGTGCCGCGCGGCGGTGAGGTCGAGCGCGGCGGCCTGGACGGTGTCGATGGCCTCGCCGATGTCGAACGGGGCGACGTCCAGCGCCGGGTTGTCGGGCGCAGCAGCCTTGACGCCTCGCGCACGTGGGCGGGGCCGAACTGGGCACCGGGCCGGTACGAGACGCCGGTGTCGAAGGGGACCCGACGACGGCGATGTCGGCGCGTTCCACCTGGTCGAGGCGGGGGAGCCGGGAGAAGGTGGCCGGGCCCGCGTAGCGGGGGGGGGGCGAGCTGTCGATGGCCCCAGCGGGCTCATCATGGTCTTTCCTGACGCCATCACCGGCCTGCTGCTCGAGGTCGTCGGCGAGCGGGGAGCGGCCCCCTTGCCTGCGCCCGAGAAGCGCGCCCTCGAAGTGGCCGACTTCGTCCTGCGCGCCACGCTCGCCTGCCTGGCATACGACAGGAAAGCGCCGCCATCAGCACGCGCTGGACCACGCCGGCGACCACAGCCCCGGCGTGAAGCCGCTGCCTCCACCGGTCACCGCACGATGGGCGGGCGGCGGGCCGTCAGGAACTACTCGTCGGCCTGGTCCTCGTCGGCCTCGCCGATGATCATGGGACGGCCGGCCTGGTACATCGGTCCTCCCGTCCACACCTGGGCGGAGCCGCCGTTCCAGCGGACGAGCCTGACGCCCGACCCCTCACCCGAGGTTCTCTCGCGAAGCCGGACGCCGAGCAGGCCGGCCAGCACGCGGCGCGGCAACGAGTACCCGTCGATGGGCGGAGGAGCGACGCGGCGGGGGGACCCGCGGCCCATCGCGTGCCGCAGGGCGCGGCGCGGCGCCGACGTTCGGCTCATGGCTTGTCCTCCGGGAGTGCCTCATCCTCATCGTCCCCCTTCGCGGAGGAGATGTCCTCCGTGGGGGCGGGGGAAGACGCATCCGTGGAGTTCGTGATCAGTACCGGCGCGGGAGGAGGGCCGGGTGGGGGAGCACGGTCAGGGTCCCCGGCAGCTGGGGGATCGGGATCCTGGAGCGCTTCGTCCACCCCTGGAAGCGAGCCGACCTGGGCCAGGACGGCGGGCGCGGCGAAACCGAAGCCGAGAGCGGCGTAGGCGCCGCTGATCTGGTCGGTCGTGCTGAACAACCAGGCGGCGGCGGCTCCGAGCGGCACGCGGATCACCAGCAGCCAGACGTGCTTCGGCACGTCGACGTACAATTTCCAGCTCGGCGGTGATTCCTTAAGCGCGCCGGACTTGGTACGGCGTTCGCCTTGCCAGACCGTAATCCATTTGAACAAGTCCAGCGCTTCCACTAATGCGCCGCCGGCTGCGCCTATGAGCGTGTACTGCAACACCGACATGGCCTGAACCTAGCTCCGGCGCCCGAGTCGTTCGCTGGGGTGGCCGTTGCCGGACTGGCCGTAGCCGGACGTATCCCTGCTGTACATACCGACCTGTTCTAGGATGGTCCGGTCTGCCTCTGGGAGTGGAGTCGGAGCAGGACCGGCGGGGGGTGACGCGTTCGTTCGGGGGTGGAGTTGTAGCGTGCGCTCCGTGAACGAGTTGTGCTTCCGGGGGAGAGATCGATACCGGCCGTCGTGGCCGCATTTCGCGGCTCTGGGCCTCGGGTTGGTCGTCGAAGGGGCCTTGGCCTTCTCCCGGCTGGGCGTCGTGGGCTCGTGCTCGCTTCTGGGCGGGACGGCCCTGCTCGCCGGTCTCGGCATCGCCCTGGGGCTCCGGAGCTGGACCAGCGTCGGGCCTGCCGGCATAACCATCTGCCGGGGTCTCGGGCGTGGTCGTGTCCACCCCTGGCGCGAGATCCGGTGGATCGACGTACGGGAGACCAAGAGCCAATACGGGACGGTGCTCGCGGCGCGCATCACCCTCGCGGACGGGCGGCGCCGGTCGTTGCCCGCGCTCCAGCACAGCACCCGGTACCCCGACCCCGATTTCCAGGTGGACTTTCAGCGGGTGCTCAACTGGTGGGAGACGAGCACCGACGCGGCCGCGCGGTCACGGCCGCCGGAGCGGGCGCGGAAGCAGGCGACGCCCCAGACGATCGGGCTCGTCCTGGGCGTGCTCATCACGGTCATCGTCGTGCTCGGCGTTCGCTGAGCGGACCGTCCGGACGGGTGACCAGGACGCCAGGACGTCTCCGTGCTGGTCGTGGAAGGCGGCTGCACGACCTGCGGAGGCCAGGATCCGCTTGGACACTAGGCCGCCAAACTCGCGCGGTCGCGCATCGGCTCGGCGGCCGGATGCTCCGGTGCCGCCGAGCCGATGCGGATCCGCTGGTCGCGGCCGATGCCGACCGCGGGGACGCCGTTCAGGTCAGGCCGGCTCCCGTGCGGTCACAGGATGCCGCGAGCGGCGAACGCCGACTGCGCGGCCTGCGCCGCCTGCGGGCCGTACAGGCGCTGCGCCGCCGCGACCGTGGCCTGGGCGGCCGCCTTGAACGAGGTGTCCGGCGCGAACGCGAACTGCGCCTCGACGATCAGTGTGTCGGCCTTGGCGGCGCCGAGGGACTGGCGGATGTCCCAGAGCGCGCGCGACCAGATCTCGCCGTCGGCGTGGACCTCGCCGACGATGTCCTCGGGGTAGTGCTTGGTGCCGTCCAGCCTCCGCAGGCAGTGCGTCGGGCCAGGCGTGTAGGCCACCGAGTCCCAGTCGGCCACGCACGCCTCGGGCGTCTTGGTGGGCACGCCGGTCGCCCAGCTGGTGACCGCCACCGCCAGGTAGTCGCCGAACGCCTCGCCGATCGCGCCCGACTCGGCGTTCGTCCCGAACCCGGGGACCTGGCCGTCCTGCACGGAGTGCCCGTACTCGTGGACGATCACTTCGGCGTCCTCGGCGTCGTCCACGCCGCCCTTGCCGAGCGTGATGTTGGCCTTGTTCCCCTTGAAGAACGAGTTGTCGCCGCCGTACTGGTCGATCCGCAGCTCGATCTGCCGCTGGTTGACGGGGCGCAGCGCGGACCCGAACCCGAGATGCTGCAGATACCGCTGCGCGGTCGTCACCCAGTAGTACCCCATGACCTGCTCGAACTGGTCGGTGTCACGGTGGTAGGCGGGCAGCGCGCCGCCGGTGATCCGGACCGCCTTGCCGGTCTCGCTCTTGACCGCCACGTACCGTCCGGTCAGCGTCCCCGACCCGTCGAGGTCGGTGAGGGTGACGTTCCGGTAGGCGGGCGCCAGCGCGGCGTAGTCGGCGTCCTTGGCGTCGGTGAGCGACTCGTCACCGAGCTGCTGGACGGGATTCGGAAAGAAGACGGTCCCCGTGGCGGTGCCGCCGGAGTCCGCGGCCGAGACGGCCGACAGCGATCCCACGAGGGGAAACGCCATGACGGCCGCCAGGGCGAGACGTTGTGTCCTGCGCATGTGCGGACGCTATGGGCGGTCCATTCGGGGGGACAGGTCCAATTCGCGTCGGGTCCCAAGTCTGTCTGACCCTGCCCGCCGGGGCCGCCGAAGGCTGGCGAACTTTGTCCTAGAACGCCCGCCGCGAACTGATTACACAAGTCAGCGGAGGGCGCCGAGGCCAGCCGGATCCGGCCGTGCCGGGACCCGGCCGGCGTCTCCTCGCGTCCAGCCCGCACCACCGAGACGAGGAGACCCATGGCCCCACGACGGACCTCCCCGGCGGCGTCCGAGCCGGGGCGGGCTCTCCTCAGCGGCTGCCGGCGTGCCGTCTGATCTGGGCGGACGACATCTCGGGGGCGCGCGGCGACGTCGGCGGGGTCTCCGGGGCGCCGAGGCCGTACTGCACCGCGGCGCGGGTGAGGTCGGCCTTGTTGCGGAGGCCGAGCTTCTGCCGGATGCGCTGGACGTAGGTGTCGATCGTCGCCTTGGACAGGCCGAGCTTCGAGCTGATCTGCTTGTGCGTCCAGCCCTCGGCGACCAGGGTCAGCACCTGGCCCTCCCGCTGGGTGAGGCCGCTCTGCAGGACGACCGAGGCGGGGGCGGGTGGCCCGGTGGGCTCGCAGAAGAGCTCCCCGCCGACCGAGCCGAACAGGAAGAAGCGGTCCCGGGCCACGATGCTGAGGGCGACGATGAGGGTGCTGGCCTCGGTGGTCATGTCGAGGTAGCCGTGCAGCCCGGCGCGGATCAGCGTGGACAGCCGGTCGCGGTCGAGCATCTGGGAGATGCCGAGCACCAGGGAGCGTTCCGTCCAGCCGCGCAGGTCGTCGAGGAAGCGGTCGTCGATGATCTGCGGGAGGGCGAGCAGCAGGATGGGCGGCTCGCACGTTTCCTGGAGGAGCGCGTTCACTTCGCCGGCCGTCTGGATCGCGGTCACGCGGTAGAACTGCGAGGCCGACTCCAAGGCGCTGAGGACGCCTCTCATCAGAAGCGAACCGTCGTGCAGGAATAAGACGAGTTGCGGGGCGCGGTCGGCGTTGGCGGCGTCGATGATGTCGAGTACCGAGGGGGAGCGGATGTCGTCCGGTCTGTGTCCCAAGCTCATCAATCCTTCAGGGTGCCAGGTCTCCGAGCGTCTGTGCGAGGCGCGCTCCGAGGGCGGCGGGCGAATCGGTGGTGCGCCCGCCGTTCCCGACCTCGCGGTGGTGCGGTTCTCCTTTTCCGTGAGCCGCCCAGCCGGCCGCATGGCGGCGCGCGTTCGGGTCCCCCGGTCTGAACAGCGACGTGATGGCGGTGTTCAGGGGCGGCATCGGCCGGTGTTCGTACTGGGCGAGCAGTTGGTAGTCGGCGCGGAAAGCGGGCTCGAACACCTCGCGCATATCGTCGACCGCGGCGATCTCCGGCGGTATCCGGCCCTGCGAGACGAGCCGGCGCCAGAATTCCGCCGACTCCAGCGCCAGCAGTTCCCGAGGCGTGCGGTTGACGATGTCCGGCGGCGGATACGCGCTCACGACGAGGCGGACGGGCGCGGGACCGCCGAGCTCCTGGACGCGGTGCGCCACCAGGAAGGCCAGCAGGGCTCCCGAGCAGTCGCCGAAGAGGGCGTACGGGCGGGACAGGTGCGGGAGCAGCGCCTCGGCCAGCTCGGCCGTCAAGGGGGCCAGCTCCGTGCGCGGGGGCTCCCCGAACCTGGCCTCCCGGCCCGGCAGGGCCACCGCCCAGAGGTCGATCCAGCCGGGCAGCCGCCGGGCGAGGCCGGTGAAGACGTTGGGGCCGGCGCCCGCGTTGGGGAAGGCGAACAGCCGGATCGCCGGTTCCGCGGGATCCCCCGTCAGGCGCGTCAGCCAGAGGCCGTCCCCGGTCATTCGCGATGGGGGGCCGCGCGTCCGACGACCGCCGAGAACTCGCCGAGGGTGGGGGCGTCGAAGATGTCGAGGATCGTGAGCGAGCGGCCCAGGCGCTCGCGGACCCGGGTGAGGATCCGGGCCGCCGTCAGGGAGTCGCCGCCGAGCTCGAAGAACGATTCGTGGTCCCCGACCGGGCGCCCCAGGACCTCCGCCCAGATGGCCCTCAGTTCCGCGTCGGTGTCGTCCGGTGCCAGTGCGAAGCCCGCCATGCCGTCGCGTCCTCCCGGAGTGATCAACAACTTGTGTGCATGGTAAGTGACTCCATCGCGGTCTTCCTTGTCAATCAAATGAGACGTTGCTGTTCTTTCGGATGGCTCATTTATGGGACATCGGACCGTGCGACGGGGCGCGGACCTCCGAAGAGTGACTTGTCCGGCGCGACGCGCGGTTGATCGACTTACCGCGTGAGCAAGGCACCGATCATCCGCGTCGGGGACCGCGCCCGGCGGCGCGCCCGGCGGTGCGCCGGGTGAGCGGCCGCGTCGCGGTCGCGCTGACGGACGTGGCCAAGCACTTCCGGCAGGGCCGGCGGACCGTCGCCCAGCGGATCCGCCGGGCGCCCGACACCCGGCGGGAGGTCCCGGCGATCGACGGCGTGGACCTCGCCGTCCGCGACCGCGAGGTCTTCGGCCTGGTCGGGCCGAACGGCGCCGGCAAGTCGACCACCGTGCGGGTGATCGCGACGCTGCTGGAGCCGACCCGCGGCGCCGTCGAGGTGTGCGGGGTCGACGCGGTCGCGCACCCGCGGGAGGCGCGGCGGCACCTCGGCGTGGTGATCGGCGGGGAGCGCAGCGTCTACTGGAAGCTGACCGGCCGGGAGAACCTGGAGTACTTCGCGGCGCTGTACCACCTGCCGCCCCGCGAGACGCCGGGCCGGATCGAGCGGGTGCTGCGCGACGTGGAGCTGCTGGACCGCGCCGACGACTACGCCGAGCGCTACTCGACGGGCATGCGGCAGCGCCTGTCGCTGGCGCGCGCGCTGCTCCAGGAGCCGGCCGTGCTGCTGCTGGACGAGCCGACGTCCGGCCTGGACCCGCGCTCGGCCGAGCGGCTCCGCGAGCAGGTCCGCCGGCTGCGGGACGCCGGGCACTGCGTGCTGATCACCACGCACGACATGGCGGAGGCCGACCAGGTCTGCGACCGGGTCGCCGTCATCGACCGGGGCCGGGTCGCCCGGCTCGGCACCCCGGCCGAGCTGAAGCGGCTGGTCAAGGCCACCCAGGTGGCCCGGGTCCGGCTCGTCCTGCGGGACCGGGCCGGCGACAGCGACCTGCTGGAGTCGGTCGGCCGGTTCGCGACGGTGGCGGACAAGTCCGTCGACGGGCTCCGCGCCGAGATGACCCTGCACCTGGCGCCGGGCGTGGACCTGCTGCCGCGGCTGGTGGAGGCGGCCAACCGGCACGGCGCGACGATCCACGGCGTGGACGTCGAGCCGGTCACGCTCCACGACGTCTTCCTCGCGGTCACCGCCCCGGGGACGGCGGAATGAACCGCGTGGAGGCCGAGTTGCGCGCGATCGCCGCGACGACCCGCAAGGAGCTGCGGCTGATGCGCCGCTATCCCGCGGAGATCGTGGCGCTGGCCGTCTGGATGCTGCTGCTGCCGCTCGCGTACATCGCGCAGGCGACGGCCTTCAGCGGCGGCGGCCCGGCGTCGGTCGCCGCGTTCGAGCGGCGGGCGGGCACCGACGACTACGTCGCCTTCCTCTATCTCGGCTGGTCCGTCTACCTGTGGATCACCGCGGTCCTGTGGGGGCCGGGCCTGGCGCTGCGGCAGGAGCGCCAGCGCGGGTCCTTCGAGACCATGTTCGCCAGCCCGGCGTCCCGGTTCACCCTGCTGTTCGGCGGCGCCCCGGCGCAGATCGTCCCCGTGCTGGTGGTGTTCGCGAGCGCCGCCGCGTCGATGCGGCTGCTGTTCGGCGTGCCGCTGGACGGCGGGGACCTCGTCCGCTGGCTCGCCGTGCTCGCCCTCGCCTTCCCCGTGCTCATGGCGCTCGGCGCGGTGTTCGCGACGGCCTCGCTGTCGCTGCAGGACGCGTCCGGCGCCCTGCAGATCTCGCGGGGCGCGTTCACCCTCCTGTGCGGGGTGACCTACCCGCTCGCCGTGTTGCCGGAGCCACTGCGCGCCGTCGGCAAGGCGCTGCCGCCGACGCAGGTGCTGGACGCCCTGCGCGCCGTGACGGCCGGGCACGAGGGTCTCGCGGCCCGGCTTCCGGGACTGGCGGTCCTGCTAGGCGAGGCCGTTGTCGCCGCCGGGCTCGCCATGGCGCTGCTCTGGCTGAGCGTCCGGCACGCGCGCCGGGCGGGGAAGCTGGGGCTCTTCTGATGGCCGGGACGACGGGACGGGAGGGCCCGCTGACGTGGTACCAGGAGGCCGTCTGGTGGAGCCAGTACTGGAACCCGCCGGACGAGACCTACCCGCCGATGGCGGACGTCTGGTACCTGCCGGAACGTCCCACGGCGGAGGCGGTGCGCGCGGTGTTCGCGGAGCTCGCGGCCCGGCACGAGGTCCTGCGCACCAGCCTGCCGCTGGGGGAGGACGGCCTGCCCCACCAGCGGCTCCACGCGCCCGGCGCGGCGCCGATGCCGCTGCGTTCCGTCCCCTTGGGCGAGCTCCGCGCGGACGTGGCCGGGGTGCTCGGCGGCTTCCGCCGTCCCGGCGCCGGCGATCCGGACGGCCCGCGCTGGCGGGCGGTGCTCGGCGTGAAGGAGGGGCGGGTACCGGCCGTCGCCTTCGCCGGCGACCGGTCGGTCATGGACGGCGGGGCCGTCGCCGGGCTGCGCCACCAGTTCCTCGCCGCGCTCCGCGGCCGCTGCGGCGTTCCACCGGAGGCGGGCGCGCTCCTGCAGCCGCTCGCGCGCGCGGACCATGAGCGCTCCGCCGCCGGACGGGCCAAGGCCGACGCGGCGCTCGGCCGTCTCGCCGACGTGTTCGGCCGGGCTCCGGGCCCGCTGTTCACCGGCCCGCCGGCGCCGCCCGGCTCGCCGCGGTACGTGGAGGCGTCGACGCGCTCGCCGGACCTGGCGGCCCGCGCCGCGCAGGCCGCCCGGATCCACCGGGTGACGCTGCCGAGCATCGTGCTCGCGGCCTTCGCGTCGGTGCTGGCCCTGCGCACGGGACGGTCCGGCGTGCCCATCCGGAGCCTGTGCGCGAACCGGACGACGGCGGCCGAGCGCGCGAGCGTCCTCGGGCTCTACCAGCCGGCCTACCTGGTCCTCGACCTGTCCGGGGACCCGGTCATGGCGGACGTGGTGCGGCGGACGTGGCGGGAGTCCCTCAGCGCCTACGCGCACTCCGAATACCCGCCTGACGAGTTCCGCGAGACCGTGGTGCGCGCCGCGCGCGGGCGCGGGTTCGTCCCGGAGTTCCAGCTCGACTACGACTTCCTGCCCGCGCCCGGTGCCGCCACGGCACGTCCCCCGGCGGGACGGGCGCCGGGAAACGCGGAGCCGCCCGTCGAGCACAGGGGCAGCGACCAGGGCCGCCCCGATTACGCCCTCTTCCAGGCGCGGATGCTCGGCGAGGAGCTGATGCTCGCGCTCGACGCCGACACCGCGCTCGTTCCCCGCGCCGAGATCGACCGGCTGCTGTCCTGGACGGTGCGCGCACTGTTCCTCCTCGCCGACGCCTCCGCCGGCGCCATGCGCTGCGGTGAGTTCGGCGCGGCGATCGGGCTGGAGCCGAAGGCCGCGGAGGGGCCGCAGGCGCCGCCGGTCCCCTCGATCGGTGCGGTGGCCGACCCGGCGGCCGAACGGG
This sequence comes from Actinomadura sp. NPDC048394, assembly GCF_040651755.1. NCBI lineage: Bacteria > Bacillati > Actinomycetota > Actinomycetes > Streptosporangiales > Thermomonosporaceae > Actinomadura > Actinomadura sp. NPDC048394. The sequence goes on from NZ_JBEZJL010000024.1 coordinate 13,825, forward strand.
CCTTACGGGAAGCGTTCCTGACCGCGCACGGGGGAGTGGGCGACGTGGATCTCCGCGACGACTACGTGGCGGCCGGCGGACGGCTCCGAAAGGTGCCCCGCACGGTGCGCGCGCTCGCCGGTCACGGCTTCGGCGGGCTGCGGGCCGAGCACGTCGAGACGCCGGTGAGCCTGCGGACGGTCGCGGCCTCCCTGCGGCGCGAGCCGTGCGAGGCCGGGCGATGACGGGCGGCGCCGTCCCCGCGGGCGAGCGGTTCCGCGAGCTGGCGCGCGACCGCCCGGACGAGCCCGCGCTGATCGTGGACGGCGGGCCCGACGCGCCGGACACGGTGGTGAGCCGGGCGGAGCTGGACGCCGCATCGGCGGACCTCGCCGCGCGGCTGGTGGTCCCGGCCGCCGCGACCCCCCGGCCGCCCGTGGTGGTGATCGACGCGGCGAACGACGCGCGGACCGTGATCGCGTTCGCGGCCTGCATGCGCGCGCGGCTGCCGTTCCTGCCCCTGGACCCGCTGATGCCGGAGGCGGAGGCGGCGCGGGTGCTGGACGCGCTGTCCGCGCACCGGTCCGCGGTGACCTTGGAGGACACCGCCTCCTTGCCAGGAAGGCCCGGCGTCGCGGACGGCCGGGGAGGGTACCTGCTGGCCACGGGCGGCTCGTCCGGGACGCCCCGCCTGATCGAGCATCCGCGCCCGCTCGACCACGACCCGGCGCGAGTGCCGAACGCGATGCTGCGGGCCGTGGGATGGCGCGGCGGCCAGCGCCAGCTGATCGCGGGTCCGCTGCACCACGCCGCGCCGTTCATGTGCTGCTGGGAGGGCCTGCTCGGCGGCGACACACTGGTGGTGCTGCCGCGCTTCGACCCCCGCCGGATGCTCCGCGCCATCGACGAGCACGCGGTCGAGTGGGCGCAGCTCACGCCCGTCCATCTCCAGTGGGGCCTGCCGGCGCTGGAGCGGTCCGCGTACTCGCTGCGCTCGCTCAACGCCGTGATGCACACCGCCGCGCCCTGCCCCGCCGAGGTCAAGCGCGCCTGGATCGACGTGCTCGGCCCGACGCGCCTCTACGAGGTCTACGGGGCCACCGAGGCGGTCGGGACCACGCTGCTGCGCGGCGACGAGTGGCTGGAACGGCCGGGCAGCGTCGGCCGGGGCTTCTGCACGCAGATCCGCGTCGTCGACGAGGACGGACGGCTCGTCCCGCCCGGCGTCGAGGGCGAGGTGTTCATGCGCCGCACCACCGGCCGCGACGCGGTGGGCCGGGAGCTCGGCGGCGCGTCCGGCGGCGTCCGCTGGACGGTCGACGGCTTCGCCGGGGTCGGCGACGTCGGCCGCCTCGACGCCGACGGGCACCTGTACCTCGCGGCCCGCCGCCACGACATGGTGATCGTCGGCGGCGGCAACGTCTATCCCGCCGAGGTCGAGGCGGCGCTCGCCGAGCATCCCGACATCCTCGACGTCGCGGCCGTGGGCCGGGCCGACCCGCAGCTCGGCGGGCGGCTGCTCGCCCTGGTGATCAGGCGGCCGGGCAGCGCGCTCACCGAGGCCGCCGTGACGGAGTTCGCGCGCGGCCGGCTCGCCCCGCACAAGGTGCCGTGGACGGTGCGGTTCGTGACGGAGCTGCCGCGCACGGAGGCGGGCAAGCTGCACCGGCGCCGCCTCGCCGAACAGGAGGTGACGGGTGTCTGATCTCGACGACGGAGCCGGCGGGCCGGGAGGCGCCGGGGGCCGTCCCCCCTCGGGAGGCACCGGCACGGTCGTCCCGGACCGCGGGACGCGACGGGTCGAAGCGGTCCTGCGGGCCCATCCGGACGTGCGCGAGGCCGTCCTGCTGCCGAGCCTCGGCGACGGCCCGGGGGAGACGGCGCTGGTGGTGCCGCACGGGTACGCCGTCGGACCCGAGCTGGCCGCGCACGTGGCCGCGGAGCTCGGGATCGCGGCGATCCCGGCGACCATCGCGCTGCTGCCGGAGATTCCCCGCGGCCCGGACGGGGCGCCCGACGCGGCGGCCGTCCGCGAGCGGCTCGCCTCCTGGCCCGCCGTGTACCGCTTCGAACTGCCGCGCACCTCCGCCGAACGGCGCGTCGCCGCCCTCTGGTGCCGGGTCCTCGACCGCAGGTGGGTCGGGGTGCACGACGACTTCATCGAGCTCGGCGGCGACTCGCGGACGGCTGCGCTGCTCCTCGCCGAGCTGCGCGCGGAGCCGGGCGCGGACGTCACGATGGGGGACCTGTTCGAGCTCGCCACCGTGGCGCGGCTCGCCGAGCGGTTCGGGCCCGCCGATGGCTGAGCCCGCGCCCAGCGGACGCGCGGCCGGGGGACGCGCGCCCGAAGACGATCTCGCCGCCGAGCTGCGCCGGCACGCCGCGCGGCTGCTCCCGGCGGCCATGGTCCCCAGCCTGATCGTGGAGCTCCCGGAACTGCCGAGAACGCCGAGCGGCAAGCTCGACCGCGCGGCCCTCCCGGCGCCGGACGCCGCTCACGGCCCCGCGCGGGCCGAGCCGGGCGACGGGCGAGAGCCGGGCGACGAGCGGGAGGCGGCGCTCGCGGAGATCTTCGCGGAGGTGCTGGGGCTCCCGGCGGTCGGCGCCGACGACGACTTCTTCCGCCTCGGCGGCACGTCCGTGCACGCGGTCCGCGCGCTGGCCCGCATGTCCGGGCGCTTCGGGACCCGGGTCCCGCCGCTGCGGTTCTTCCAGGAGCCGACCGTCCGGCGGCTCGCCCGCGTGCTGAGGGAAGGGGCCGGCTCGTGACATCCGACGCCCCGGAGGCGGCGCCACCGGCGAGCGCGTACGCGCTGCCGCCCGTCCAGGAGACGATGTGGCTGCGCGAACGGCTGCTGCCGGGCACCGCGATGCACAACCTGGCCGCGGCGCACGAGATCGACGGGCCCGTGGACGCCGGCGTCCTGGCCGAGGCGGTGCGGATGGTCGCGGCCCGGCACGATGCGCTGCGCACCACGTTCCACGAGGTCGCCGGACGGCCGGAGGCGCGGGTCCACGCGGACGCGCCGGTCGAGCTGGCCGAGGTCGACGCGACCGGCTGCGCGGACTGGCGCGACCCGGCGAAGGCCGAGGCGACCCGGCCCTTCGACCTGACCCGCCCGCCGCTGCTGCGCGCCCTGCTCTTCCGGCGGTCGGCGGGCCGCTCGGCGCTCGTCCTCGTCGTCCACCACCTGGTGGCCGACGCCTGGTCGCTCGGGATCCTGTGGGAGGAGATAGGAGACGCCTACAACGCCGGCCTGCGCGGCGAACCGTGGACGCCTCCGCCACCCCTCTCCTACGGCGACCACGCGCGGCGCCGGAACGCGGCGCGCGGCGACGGCCGCAGCGACCGGACGGCGGCCTTCTGGCGCGACCGGCTGGCGACGGCGCCGCCGTTCACCGTCGTCCCGCCGGACCGGCCGCGCCCGGCGGGGGCGGCGACCGGCGGCGCCACGCACGAGGTCCGGCTCGACGCCGGGCTGCGGGACCGGCTGGCGGCGTTCGCGAGCGCCCGGCGCGCGTCGCCGTTCATGGTGCTCGCCGCCGTGTGGAGCGCCGTCCTCGCGAGATACGCCGGGCAGGACGACGTGGTGTTCGGCGTTCCCGCATCCGGGCGGGACCGGCCGGACGTGGAGCGTGTCGTCGGCCTGTTCGCGAGCCCGTTCCCGCTGCGGGTGGCCGTGGACGTCGCGGAGCCGTTCGAGGCGCTGGTCGCGCGGGTGCGGCGGGAACTGCTCGAATCGATGGCCCACCAGGACGTGTCGATGCTGGAGCTGGCGGACGCGGCCCGGGCGCCGCGGCAGCTCGACACGACACCGGTGTTCCAGATCCTGTTCACGCTGTTCCGGACGGACCACCGGCCGCTGGAGCTGGCAGGCGCCGGCTGCCGCTACGTGTCTGGGCTCGTGGAGGCGGTGCAGACAGACCTGGCGCTGACGGCGACGATGCCGAACACGGGGGAGCTGCGGTTCCAGCTGCACTACAGCACCGGCCTGTACGACGCGGAGACCGCGCGGTGCCTGCTGGGATGCGTGGGCGCACTCCTCCGCGACGCTCTCGAGCGCCCCGGCGTGCCGCTCCGTGACCTGCGCATGACCAGCGGATCTCCGGCCCCGGTTCCGGCTGCCGTGTTGCCTTCCGCAGATGCCGTGGGAGGTGAGACGCCACCGGAGATGGTGCGTCGCATGGCGGCGGCCTTACCTGGAGCCGTCGCGGTCTCCGACGGGACGCGTTCGCTGACGTACGCCGAGCTGGACCGGCGGGTCGAGCGGTTCGCCGGCCGGCTGCGCGCCGCGGGCGCCGGTCGCGGCGATCTGGTGGCGCTCCTCCTGCCCCGCAGCGCCGACCTGGTCGTCGCGATGCTCGGCGCGTGGCGGGCGGGCGCCGCCTACCTTCCGCTCGACCCCGGGCATCCGCCGGACCGCCTCGCATCCCTGCTGTCCGACGCGAGGCCGGCTGTCGTCGTGGGCTCCTCGGCGTCCGGTCCGCCCGCGCCCTCCGGTCTGCCGCTGCTGCTCATGGACCGGGACGGCGGGGAGGCCACCCCGTCCGCCCCGCCACCGCACGAACCCGCACCCGGTGATCTGGCGTACGTTATCTACACGTCCGGGTCGACCGGCGGGCCCAAGGGCGTCGAGGTGCCCCACCGGGCCGTCGCGCACCTGTTCCGGGCGATGGCCCGGCGCCCCGGCCTGGAGCGGACCGACACCGTCCTCGCGCTGACGAACCCGACGTTCGACATCTCCCTCGCCGAGCTGATCCTCCCGCTCAGCGTGGGCGCCCGCGTCGTCATCGCACCCCCGGGCGCCGAGCACGACCCGCGGGCCGTCACCGGGCTCGTCCGGGACGCCGGGGTGACCACCGTCCAGGCGACGCCGACCGGCTGGCGGAACCTGCTGCTCGCCGCGCCGGCGGGCCGGTGGCTGCGGCGCGCCTGGTGCGGCGGCGAGGCGCTGGACGCCGCGCTCGCCGACCGCCTCACCGGCCTGGCCGGCGAGGCATGGAACCTGTACGGGCCGACCGAGACCACGGTGTGGTCGCTCGCCGCGCGGCTGCGGCCCGGCGCCGTGACCGTCCCGCTCGGCTCCCCGCTCGGAGAGACGACCGCGACCGTCCGCGACGGGTGGCGCGAGCCCGCCCCGCCCGGCGTCGCGGGCGAGCTGTGGATCGGGGGACCCGGCGTCGCGCGGGCGTACCGGGACCGGCCCGCCCTCACCGCGGAACGGTTCGTGCCGGACGCCGGCGGCGCGGTCACGTACCGGACCGGCGACCTCGTGCGGCTCCGCCCCGGCGGCGGGCTGGAGTACCTCGGCCGGATGGACCGGCAGGTCAAGCTGAACGGCCACCGGATCGAGCCGGGCGAGGTGGAGGCGGTGCTCCGTGAGCACCCCGCGATCGCCGACGCGGCGGTCGTCCTGCGCGACGACCTGCCGGGCGGGCCCCGGCTCGTCGCGTACGTCACCCGCCGCCCGGACGGGAGTGCGCCGTGAGCGGCGGCTCCCTGTACTCGTGGTTCGCCGCGGGCGCCGCACGCCACCCGGACGCCGTCGCCCTGGAGGTGGGGAACGAGAGCTGGACCTATGCCGAGCTGGAGCGGGCTGCGGCCGTGACCGCCGCGCTCATGGCGCGGCGACGTGGCGAACCGCCCCGGCGGGTCGGCCTGCTCTGCTCCCGCACGCTCCCGGCCTACGCGGGCTACCTGGCGGCGCTGCGCCTCGGCGCCGCCGTCGTGCCGCTCGGCCCCGGGTATCCGGCGCCCCGCAACCGGGCCATGGCCGAGGCCACGGGGATCGACGTGCTGCTCACGGACGAGCCCGGAGCCGCGCGGGCGGCCGGGATCGCGGCGGCGGCGCGGGCGGTGATCGTCGAGCTGCCCCGCTCACCGCGCGGCCTCGCGCAGACCTCCTCACCGCCTTCGCCCTCGCCCGCGCCCGCGTCCGTCGAGCCGGACGACATCGCGTACATCTTGTTCACCTCCGGGTCGACGGGCGTGCCGAAGGGCGTGCCCGTCACGCACGCCAACGTCACCGCCTTCCTGCGCTCGTGCGCCGAGCGGTACCGGGTCGTCAAGGGCGACCGGGTGTCGCACACCTTCGAGCTGACCTTCGACCCGTCCGTCTGCGACCTGTTCCTGGCCTGGAGCGGGGGCGCGACCGTCGTCGTCCCGGTGGGGAACGAGTCGCTGCGGCCGTCGGCGTACGTGAACCGCAGGGGCATCACGCACTGGTTCTCGGTGCCGTACGCGGTGTCGCTCGGCCTGCGCGCCGGGGGAGTGGAGCCGGGCTCCATGCCCGGCCTGCGGCGCACGCGCTTCGGCGGCGACCGGCTGACCGCGCGGCAGGCGGCGGCCTGGGCCGAGGCCGCGCCGCACACCGTCATCGAGAACACCTACGGGCCCACCGAGGCGGCGGTGTTCTGCACCGCCTACGAGCTGCCGCGATCACCGTCGGACTGGCCCGCCTCCTGCAACGGCACCGTGCCCATCGGCCGCCCGCTGCCGACGGTGGAGCACGTCGTCATCGGCCCTGACGGGCGGCCCGCGGCGGAGGGCGAGCTGTGCCTGCGCGGCGAGCAGCGCTTTCCCGGCTACCTCGACTCCCGGTCCGACGCCGGTCGCTTCTACGCCCTTCCGCCGGCGGCGCCCGCGCGGGTGCCGTGCCGGCCGGGGCCCTACGGGCCCGAGCACTGGTACCGCACGGGCGACCGGGTGCGCGTCGAGGACGGTCTGCTCGTCCACCTCGGCCGGCTCGACCAGCAGGTCAAGGTGCGCGGCTACCGCGTCGAGCCGGGCGAGGTCGAGGCGGTGCTGCGGCGCCACCCGGACGTCGCCGACGCCGTCGTCTTCCCGGCGGGGGACGGAGACGAGCGCGGCCTCGCGGCGATCTACACCGGCCGCCCGGTGCCCGCGGCGGACCTGGCGGCGGCGGTCCTCGGAGCCCTGCCCCCGCACATGCTGCCGGGCTCGTTCGAGCACCGGACGGAGCTGCCCGTCAACGGCAACGGGAAGGTCGACCGGGCCCGCGCGGCGATGGACGGCGCGGGCGCGGTGGGCGCCGTGGCCGCCGGGGACGCCGCGCGCGGCCCCGTGAAGAGGATCGGATAGCGAGGAGCCACCATGATCGGCACTCTGACCACGCTCGAACACTGCCTTCCCGGCGACTACGAACGCCTCGCCAAGTGGTTCTCCTCGGCGTCCGGATGGTACGCCCTCGGAAAGCAGAAACTGTTCTCCGCCGACGATCTGAGGAACGAGAACCTGCACGGGAAGACGCATTTCCTCATCGTGGTGGAGAACGGCAGCAAGCGGCGGGTCGGCGCGGTCACCTGGACGGAGAAGGAGGAGTACGAGGGCAGCTACGTGATCGGCACCGGCGTCGGGGATCCCGAACTCTACGATCGGGGACTCGGCGCGGAGGCCAGCGTTCTGCTGCTCAACTATCTCTTCCACATGAAGAACGCGCACCGGGTCGAATTCCTCTTCGGCCTGTACAACAAGCACGCGCTTCCCGCGCTGACGCAGTGGAACGTCACGCTCGAAGGGATCCTGCGCGACTACTTCTATCTCGACGGCGAATACCAGGACGCCGCGCTGTGCTCGGTGCTGCGCGATGAGTTCTACGAGTTCGCCGCCGCGGGCGGGTTCCTGTCGACCCTCGACGAGATTCCGCGCGCCGACAAGGAGGAGGCGCGGGCGCTGGTGAGCGAGCATCTCGCGAAAATGCCGGACCGCCATCTGGCGGACCTGTACGGACGGCCCCGTCCGGTCGCCCCGCATCGCCGGGAACGGCCGCTCTGACCAGCGGCGACACAGGTCAGACCTCCAAAAAGAGACTGTCCGGCCGCCGCCGGACGTGGTGGTATCGGGATCATCGTCCACGGAAGGAACGCCGAGGGTGCACGAGGTGGAGTCGGCGGTGCTGGGCATCGTCCGGGACGCCTGGGAGAAACGCCTGGGAAAGCGCGGCCTCGGCGTCGAGGTGAACTTCTTCGACCTCGGCGGGACCTCGCGGATCATCGCCGAGGTGCGCGCCGACCTCATGGCGGGACTCGGACGCGAGATACCCCTCGTGGCGTTCTACCGCCACCAGAACATCAGAGCCCTGGCCCGCCATCTGGCCGGCGGCGCCGACGCCTCCCCCGAGGCCGGGAGAGCGCGCCGGCCCGCGCCGGGCGGGCGGCAGCGGGCACTGCGCGGCGCGGCACGCGCCCGCCGGACGGAAGGTGAGGCGTAAATGGCCGACGACATTCGGGAGAACGATGTCGCGATAGTCGGGATGGCGTGCCGCTTTCCCGGCGCGAACGACGTCCGCGAATACTGGGACAACCTCGTCAAGGGCGTCGAGGCCATCCGTTTCCTGACCGACGACGAGCTGCGCGCCGCCGGCGTTCCGGAGCGCTTCGTCAACGACCCGGACTATGTCAAGGCCTGTCCGATGATCGACGACATGGACGGGTTCGACGCGGCGTTCTTCGGCTACACCGCGCGCGACGCCGAACTCCGCGACCCGCAGGGCCGGCTGTTCCTGGAGACCTGCCACAGCGCGCTGGAGGACGCCGGATACGACGTCGGCCGCTACTCCGGGACCGTCGGCGTGTTCGGCGGGGCGGGGGAGTACCGGTACGGCTCGGACAACGTGCGGCGCAACGGCGCGGCCGTGGACGCCGCCGGCGGGATGAGCGTCGCGACCGCCACCGAGCCCGACTACCTGGCCACCACGGTCTCCTACCGGCTCGGGCTCCAGGGGCCGAGCTTCACCGTCCAGACCGCGTGCTCCACCGCGCTGGTGGCGATCCATCTCGGCTGCCAGTCGCTGCAGATGGGCGAGTGCGACATGGCCCTGGTCGGCGCCGTGGACGTCCGCCTGCCGTACGGGCGCGGCCACTGGCGGGTCGACGGCGGGATCGGCTCGGCGGACGGGCACGTCCGGGCGTTCGACGCCGCCGCGTCCGGGACCATCTTCGGCAGCGGGGTCGGGGTGCTGGCGGTGAAGCGGCTCGCGGACGCCCGGGCCGACGGCGACCACGTGTACGCGGTCATCCGAGGCTCCGCGATCAACAACGACGGCGCCGCCCGCGCCGGGTACACCGCCCCGGGCGTCGAGGGGCAGACCCGGCTGATCGTGGAGGCGCTGGCGGTCGCGCAGGTGCCGCCGGAGACGATCGGGTACGTCGAGGCGCACGGCACCGGCACGCTCGTCGGCGACCCGATCGAGGTGACGGCGCTCAGCGACGCGTTCCGCGCGGCGGGCGCCGCCGCCGAGCAGTACTGCGCGCTCGGCTCGGTGAAGACCAACGTGGGGCACCTCGGCGCGGCGGCGGGCGTCGCCGGGATCATCAAGGCGTGCCTGGCGGTCCGGCACGGGGTGATCCCGCCGACGCTGCACTTCCAGGAGCCGAACCCGGCGATCGACTTCGCCTCCAGCCCGTTCTACGTCAACACCGAGCCGGTGCCGTGGACGGGACCGCGGCGCGCCGGGGTGAGCTCGTTCGGCATCGGCGGCACCAACGCGCACATCGTCCTGGAGGAGCCGCCGGAGGACGTGCGGGTCCCCGACGAGCGCCCATCACCACAGGTCATCGCCCTGTCGGCGCGTACGGGCGGCGCCCTCGCCGCGATGGCCGCGCGGCTCGGCGAGCACCTCGGGGAGCCGGATCCGCCGCCCCTCGCCGACGTGGCGTGGACGCTGCAGCACGGCCGCCGCGAGTTCCCGTACCGACGCACCGTGGTGGCGGCGACCGTGCAGGACGCCGCCGCCGCCCTGCGGGACCTGGCCGGCGCGGCGGCCTCCACCCGGCCCGTCCCGGTGGAGGGGCGCGGCGTGGCGCTGCTGTTCCCCGGCCAAGGCGCCCAGTACCCGGGCATGGGGGAGGGCCTCTACCGGACGCAGAAGGTGTTCCGCACCGTGATCGACGAGTGCGCCGAGGTGCTGGAGCCCCTCATCGGCGCCGACCTGCGCGACCTGCTGTACGGAGGCGCGCCGGGCGAGGAGCTCGCGCGGACCCGGCTCGCCCAGCCCGCCCTCTTCGCCGTCGAGTACGCGGTCGCGCGGCTGTTCGCCTCCTGGGGGGTCGTGCCGGACGCGCTGCTCGGGCACAGCATCGGCGAGTACACGGCCGCCTGCCTCGCGGGCGTCATGTCTTTCGAGGACGCCCTCGCGGTCGTCGCGGCGCGGGGCGAGCTGATGCAGGGCATGCCGCCGGGCTCCATGGCCGCGGTTCCGCTGCCCGAGCACCTGGTCGTCCCGATGCTCCTCGGCGGCGTCGAGGTGGCCGCGGTGAACGGCCCCGCCGCGACCGTCGTCGCCGGTCCCGACGCCGCTGTGGACGCCTTCGAGAAGCGCCTCGAACCGTGGGGCGTGCGCTGCGGCCGGCTGGTCACCTCGCACGCGTTCCACAGCGGCATGATGGACGCGATCGTCGAGCCGTTCCGGGAACGCGTCGCGAGCGTGCGGTTGAACGAGCCGCGCATCCCCTTCCTGTCCAACGTCACCGGCACCTGGATCACCGCCGAGCAGGCCACCGATCCCGGCTACTGGGCCGCGCACCTGCGCAGCGCCGTCCGCTTCGCCGACTGCGTCCGGACGCTCGCCGACGGGGCGGACCGCGTCCTGCTGGAAGCGGGCCCCGGCCGCACCCTCACCGGAGCGGCGCGGCAGTGCCTGCCCGGCGCCCGGACCGTCCTCGCCACCTCCATGCGGCACCCGCTCGGCGAGGGCGACGACGAGGTCCTCGCCCTGGAGGCCCTCGGCAGGCTCTGGAGCGCCGGCGTCCCCGTGGGCTGGGACGGCGCAGCGGGCGGCGACCGCCGCCGCGTGCCGCTGCCGGTCTACCCGTTCGAGCGGCGGCGGTACTGGCTGGATCCCGACCCCGCCGGGACCGCCGGCCAGGACGCGGAGGAGCACGACGAGGGCGCCCGCCCGGTCGAGCGCGCCGTGTACGCGCCCGTCTGGACGGAACGGCCGATCGGGACCGAGGTCCCGGCGGTGCCGGACGGCTCCCGGTGGCTGCTGCTGACCCCCGGCGCCGGGCCGGTGGAGGATCTCGCGGACCGGCTGGAGGCCGAGGGGGCGCGCGTCGTCCGCGTCGCCGCCGGGCCCGGGTTCGCCGAGACCGGCACGGACCGGTTCGCGGTGCGGCCCGCCGAACGCGACGACTACGAGGCCCTGCTCGGCGCGCTCGGCGACGGCGCGTTCCCCACCCATGTCGTGCACGGCTGGACGGCCACCGCCGCCGAACCCGACCCGCTCGCCCCCGAGGCCGTCGAGCGGGCCTGCGACCTCGGCTTCTACTCGCTGCTCCTGCTGGCGCAGGCGCTGGAGGACCGCCTCCCGGACGAGCCCGTCCGGATCGTCGCCGTCAGCACCAACATGCAGGACGTCTCCGGCGAGGGCGCCAACGAGCCCGGCAAGGCGACGCTGCTCGGCCCCGCCATCCTGATGAACCGCGAGTTGCGGCACGTGAGCTGCCGCAGCGTGGACCTCGCCGCGCCCGCCCGCCAGCCGGCCGGCGTCGTCACCGGCCAGCTGCTCCGCGAGTGCCTGCGCGACGACGACGCGGACCGGCAGGTCGCCTGGCGCGGACTGAAGCGCTGGGCCTGGTCGTACACGGGCGTCCCCGTCGAAGTGCCCGAGGAGAAGCCCGCCCTCCTGCGCGAAGGCGGCACCTACCTCATCACCGGCGGGCTCGGCGGCATCGGCCTCACCACCGCCAAGGAACTGGCCCGGACGGCGCGCGCGAACCTCGTCCTGCTCGGCCGCACCGCGCCGCCCGACCCCGACGCGTGGCCCGCCCTCCTCGCCGACGAGGGCACGGACGAGGCCACCAGGCGGCTGCTCGGGGAGCTGGCGGAGATCGAGGAGCTGGGCGGGACCGTCCTGGCCCGCGCCTGCGACGTGACCGACGAGGACGCGCTGGCGGCCGCGGTCGCCGAGGCCGCCGAGCGGTTCGGCCGCATCGACGGCGTCTTCCACTCGGCGGGCGTCGCGGGCGGCGGGCTGCTCGCCGTCCGCGACCGGGAGGCCGCCCGCCGCGTCCTCGCCCCCAAGGTCGCCGGGACCCTCGCCCTGCACCGCGTCCTCGGCGACGACGTGGACTTCGTCGTCCTGTACTCCTCGATCACCTCGGTCGTGGGCGACTTCGGGCAGGTGGACTACTGCGCCGCGAACAACTTCCTCGACTCCTACGCCCGCCGCCGCGCCGCTTCCGGGGCGCGGGTCCTGTCGGTCAGCTGGGGCGCCTGGCGCGACGTCGGGATGGCCGTGGACGCCGCCCGCATCACCCCGAACGTGTTCCGCGAGATGCGGGGCGGCAAGTGGTCCGAGCCCGCCGAGCACCCGCTGCTCGGACGCCGCCTGCACGACCTGTCGGACGACGTGGTGTTCTCCACGGTGCTCGGCCCCGAGTCGCACTGGATGCTCACCGACCACCGGGTCGGCGACATCCCGCTGATGCCCGGGTCGGGATGCCTGGAGATGATCCGGGCGGCGGCCGTCACGGCCTTCGGCGCGGGCGAGGACGAGCACGTCGAGATGACCGACGTCGTGTTCCTCGGCCCCATCGAGGTCCGCACCGACCAGGAGATGCGGATCACGCTGCGTCCCGCGCAGGACGGCTTCCACGACGCCTCCTTCACGGTCGCGCCCGCCGACGCCGACGACCCCGCCGCCTGGACGGAACGGGTCCGGGCGAGGGTGCGGACGGTGCCCGCCACGCCCGCGCCCGTGCACGACGTCGAGGCGGTCCGCGCCGCGTGCGCCGACCACCGCTTCGAACCCACCCCGGACTTCCGCTCCCGGGGGATCGTCGACTTCGGGCCGCACTGGTACAGCGTCGAGCGGGTCGACATCGGCGCGCGCAGGCAGCTCGGCACCGTCGCGCTGCCGGCGGAGTTCCGCGCCGAGTGCGGCCAGTACGTGCTGCACCCCGGCCTGTTCGACGACGCGGTCTCCAACGCCCGCGTCATCGAGGGCATCCGCAAGGGCAACAAGTACCTCCCGCTGAGCTACCGGCGCATCCTCGTCCGGGCGCCGCTCCCGCCCCGCTTCCACGTCGACGTGCGCGAGCTCGACGACGCCGAGGGGGAGATCGTCGCCGCCGACATCCGCGTCATGGCCCCCGACGGCACCGAGCTGGCGGAGATCGAGCAGTACGCGCTGCGGCGGGTGGACCCCGCGGCGTTCGCCGAGGGCGGCGACGAGGGCGCACCGGCGGAACGGGGCCCGGCGGGCGCGCCCGCCCCCGCGGCGGCGCCGGACCGCGCCGACTGGATGATCACCCCCGCCACCGGCATGGACGCGCTGCGGGCGCTGCTCGGCGCGTGGGGCGCCGCGCCGCACCTCGTCGTCTGCCCGGAGGGCCTGGAGGCGAACCTGCGCCGCGTCGAGTCCCTCACCGGCGACGTGCTCGAACGCGAGCTCGGCGACGGCGCGGTGGTCGCCACGACCGCCGCCCAGGGCGAGCGGCTCCTCGACACCCCCTACGCCGCGCCCGAGACGCCCCTCCAGCAGCGGATCGCCGCCCTGTGGTCGGACGCCTTCGGCATCCGCGAGATCGGCCTCGACGACGACTTCGCCGAACTCGGCGGGAACTCGCTCATGGCCGTGCAGCTCGCCTGGCGCGTCCGGCAGCACTTCGACGTGGAGGTCACGGTGGCGCGGCTGTTCCGCCGCCCCACCGTCCGCGCCCTGGCCGAACTGGTGGAGAACGAGCAGGGCGCGCGCTGAGCGTCCGGGAAAGGTTGCGACGATGACGGGATCCTTCATCGCGGCGGACGAGCTGCGGACGGCGGCGAACCCGCTGCTGCTCGGCCCCGGCGCGCACGGGCTGCGCGCCACCGCCGACCGCGCGCGGATGGCCGAGGAGGCGGGCGCCGGGCAGCTGTGGCTCAGCCAGGTCCCCGACAACCACGACTCGGCGCTCGTCGCCGCGGGCTGCGCCGCCGCGACCCGCTCGATGCGCGTCGGGACCGCGGTCACCCCGGTGGCCGGACGCCATCCGGTGCTGGCCGCGCAGGCCGCCTCCGCGCTGGCCGACCTGTCCGGCGGGCGGTTCGCGCTCGGGCTCGGGGCGGGCCACCCGTTCATCAACGAGTTCGTGCTCGGCCTCGACCCCGTCCCGCCGGTCGCGGCGATGCGCGAGTACCTGACGATCGTCCGGACCCTGCTGCGCGAGGGCCGGGTCGACTTCGTCGGGCGCCACCACACCGCGCACGCCTCCAACGTGACCGGGCACGGCGCCGACGTCCCGATCCTGCTCGGCGGCATGCGGCCGAAGATGATCGAGCTCGCGGCGGAGCTGGCCGACGGGCTGCTGCTGTGGCTCGCCCCGCTCCGCTACGTGGAGGAGCACGTCCTGCCCGCCGTCCACGACGCCTGCGCGCGCGTCGGCCGCGACCCCGCGACGCTGCCCGTCCTCGTGGAGGTCCCGGTCTATCTGGCCGACGACCACCCGAACCTGTACTCCGACCTAGAGGGCCTCATCACCCAGTACGCGATGATGCCGTCGTACCGGCACGTGTTCGAGGCGTCCGGGTTCGGGGACAGGCTCGCGACCGGCGAGATCGACCGCGCGATGGCCGACGCGATCGCGATCGCCGGGGACGCCGCCGAGATCGCCGGGCGGCTCGAGGAGTTCCGGACGCTCGGCTGCGTGCCGGTCCCCGCGACCGCCATCGGCGACCGGCCGCTGGAGCTGGACACCCCCGACGCGTTCGCCCGCTTCCTCAAGGCGGTCTGCGTTGCCTGAGCCGGTGGCGCCGCCCGGCCGGTGGACGCGCTTCGCGCTGCCGGCGAGCGCGCCGCGGGTCCGGCTCATCTGCCTGCCGTGCGCCGGGGGAGGCGCGACGGCCTACCGCTCGTGGGTGCGCGAGCTCGCCGGGGCGGGCGTCGACGTCTGGCCCGTCCAGCTGCCCGGCAGGGAGAACCGGTTCGAGGAGGACCTTCCCGGCTCCATGGAGGACCTCGTCGAGGAGCTGCTCGACGAGCTCGGCCCGGCGCTCCGCGCGGCGCCGTACGCGCTGTTCGGGCACAGCATGGGCGCCAGCATCGCGCTGGCGCTCGCCTTCGGGGCGCGGGCGCGGGGGCTGCCCGCGCCGGTGCGGCTGTTCCCGTCCGCCGGTCGCCCCCCGAACCGCCCCGATCCGGACCCGCCCGCCCACAGCCTGCCGAAGGCGGCGTTCGCCGAGCGGCTGCGCGCCTACGACGCCGGTTCGCTCCTGCTCCGCGAACCCGAGCTGCTGGACATGTTCCTGCCCAAGCTGCGCGGCGACTTCGCGCTGTTCGAGAACTACCGGCCGCCGGACGAGGAGCCCCTGGACTGCCCGTTCACCGTCCTCGGCGGGCTCGACGACGCCTCCGTGCCCGCCGCCCTCCTGCCCGCCTGGGCGGACTACACGCGGGGCGCCTTCGAGGTCCGGCTGGTGGCGGGCGGCCACCTGTTCCTGGACTCCGCGCGCGACGCCGTCGTCCGGCTGGTGCGCGGCAGGCTCGTGCCGGAGGCGGCGCGATGAACCCGGAGGCCGCGCGATGAGCCCGGAGGCGGCGGGATGAGCCCGGAGGCGGCGGGATGAGCCCGGACGCGCGCGCACTGCTGGCGGTGGCGCGCAAGGAGCTGCGCGTCCTGCGGCGGTACCCGCTGACGCTGCTGAACACGATGCTGTTCATGCCCCTGTACCAGCTCGTCCTGCCCGTGCTGCTCCTCGGCACCGCGTTCCTCGTGAAGGGGCGCTCCCTGGGCATGGACGAGCTCACCGGCACCTCCGACTTCGGTGGCTGGCTGTCCGCCGGCCTCGTGGGCGCGACCGTCACCGGCACCGTCCTGTCCGGGCCCGCGCAGGCCATGGCCTCGGAGCGGGGCCTCGGCACGCTGGAGCAGACCTGGGCCATGCCGGTGAGCCGCCGCGCCCTCGTCCTCGGCCTGATGACGTGCATGACCGGGCTGAGCCTGCTGGCCGGCGTGACGATGGCGGTCCTGGTGAGCCTGCTGGCGGGCGCCCGCTACGGGCCCGGGACCGTGCTGGTCCTGCCGGTGTTCGCGGCGCTGGTGCCGGGCCTGGCCGGGATGGGGCTGCTCAGCGCGTCCCTGTCGCTGCTGTGGCGGCAGGCCGTCGGGCTCACTGACAACCTCGGCTACGTCGTGACCGTCCTCGCCGGCGTCACGTTCCCCGTGGCGGTCCTCTGGGACGCGCTGCGCCCCGTCTCCTACCTCATCCCCACCACGTGGGCGATCGACCTGAGCCGCCGCGCCGCGCTCGGCGCGGACTCCCTCTACCCGCCCGCCGTGGAGGTGTGCGCCCTGCTGGCGACCTCGGGCCTGTTCCTCGCCGGCGGCACCGCGCTGTTCGGCCGGATGGAGCGCCGGATGCGCGCGGAGGGAGCGCTGAGCCAGCACTGACCATCACCGTCCCATTTATGGGACAGCTCTCGGAAGTAGTGGTTTCGGGGATTATTGAAATGGCGCCGCCTTTCTATGATCAAGGGCATGTCGGTGACTCCTGAAATCGGTTCGCAGGCGGATCCCGGAGCGGCCGGGCACAATCTGCGCCAGGTCTTTCCGGACGGCGAGATATTCGTCGTGTCGGACGACGCGGAACTGAACCGGTACGCGGCCGGGCTGGGCATGCGGGCCCTGCCGCTCGAGGACGCCTCCGGGCTCCCGGACGACGCCAACGTCGTCCTGCTCCTGCGCGCGCGGCTCGTCAGCCGCGACCTGCGCAGGCTGTTCCGCCGCATGCGGGTGCTGCTGGTCCCGATCGCCAGCTTCGACCCGTCCCTGCCGGTCGCCGAGTACACCCTCCGCCTCGTCCGCGCCACCGACTACACCGCGGCGTGCGAGTGGAACCGCTACTGGGCGCGGAGCATCTCCGAGCAGCCGGGCCCGCTCGTCTTCGAGGGCAACGGCACCGACCTGACCTGCTCGTTCGCCGACCGGCTCAGCGCCGACGCGTGGCTCGACCCGCACATCGGCCCCGGCAAGTGGGTCAGCGTGGCGAGCTTCTGCGAGTTCTCCATCACCGCCCCGTCCTCCTCCGACTGGCGCGGCGCCTTCGACATCGCCGGCACGGCGGTCGCGTCCGGGCTGCTCGTCGCCCGGGACGCGCGCGTCCGGCCGGAGGGCGACGAGCGGATCCGCCGGGCCGCCCGGCTGCGCGAGGAGATCGTCGCGCGGGCGCCGATCGAGCTGCGCCTCGCCGGCGGGGTCCTCGCCTCGGTGACGGCCGGCGGCGTGGACTACACCGGCGCCGTGATCGACGTGACCAACCCCGGCTACGCCGGGCACACGCTCGAACTCGGCCTCGGCACCAACATGAACCTCCTCCCGCTGGTGGACTGGGAGCTGAACTCCCAGCTCAACGAGGGGGCCGGGACGCTGCACCTCGGGTTCGGCGAGGGCATGACGGGCGCGCACATGGACTTCGTCGTGGCCGAGTGCGGGCACCGGTTCCAGGAAGGCGGCGCGGGCGCACCGCGCTGAACCCCCACCACTTCGCGAGAGGAGGAGAGACATGCGCGAGCTGACGATCAACGACCAGTCCTGGAACGTCGACGAGGACGACACCCTCGTCGAGGGCGCCGAGCGGCTGGAGTCGGCCGACCCCGTCGAGGCGGCGTCGCTCAGCTACGGCTACGCCAGGATCTAGCCGGTCGGGCGCGGGGGCGGGCTGCCCGTCCCCGCGCCCGGTCGCCCACCTCAGCAGCGGAACGGAGCGGGAACGCGATGGCCGAGCGGACGCGCTACACGGTGATCTCGGCGGACTGCCACGGCGGCGCGGACCTCCTGGAGTACCGCGAGCACCTCGACCCGGCGTACCGGGAGGAGTTCGACGCCTGGGCGGCCTCCTACGAGGTGCCCTACGAGGACCTCAAGGGCGAGGACGGGACCCGCAACTGGGACTCCGACCGGCGCCTGCGCGAGCTGGAGCAGGACGGGACCGTCGCCGAGGTCCTGTTCCCCAACACGATCCCGCCGTTCTTCTCCGCGTCCTCGCTCGGCAGCCAGCGGGCCGCCGAGAGCGCCGCGGACCTGCGCCGCCGCTGGGCGGGCCTGCGCGCCCACAACCGCTGGCTGGCCGGCTTCTGCGCCGCGGCGCCGGGCCGCCGCGCCGGGGTCTTCCAGGTGATGCTCCACGACGTCGGCGAGGCCGTCGCCGAGATCGAGCGCGCCGCCGCGGCCGGCCTGCGCGGCGGGCTGCTGCTGCCCGGCACCCCGCCCGGGTCCGGCCTGCCGCCGCTGTACTACCACGAGTACTACGACCCGATCTGGCGCGCCTGCGTCGAGGCCGGGCTGCCGGTCAACGTGCACAGCGGCAGCGCCGCGCCCCGCGCGGGCGACCGTCCCGAGGACCACGTGCTGTTCATGCTGGAGCTGCGCTGGTGGGACCAGCGGACCCTGCGGCACCTCATCCTCGGCGGCGTGCTGGAGCGCCACCCCGAGCTGACCGTCGTCTTCACCGAGGAGGGGCTCGGCTGGATCCCGAACGCGCTCCGCGCGATGGACGGCTTCGTCGACTCCATGCGCACCGCGTCCGGCAGCGGAGACCTCAGCCACGGCGCGACCGTGGCCCGGAACCTGTCGCTGCGGCCGAGCGAGTACTGGCGGCGCCAGTGCTACGCCGGGGCCAGCTTCATGCACCCGTCCGAGACCGCGATCCGGACCTCGATCGGCGTGTCCCGGATCATGTGGGGGAGCGACTACCCGCACACCGAGGCGACCTACCCCTACAGCGAGGCCGCCATCCGGCTGGCGTACGCCGGGGTGCCCGAGGACGAGGTCGAGCTGATGCTGGCCGGCAACGCCGCCCGCGTCTTCGGGTTCGACCTGGAGGCGCTCGCGCGGCACGCCGAACGGGTCGGCCCCGAGCGGGACGGCGTCAGCGCGGGCGTGGACCCCGCGTCCCTGCCCGCCGGCGTGGCGAAGAGCCCCGCGTTCGCCGGCATCACCCCCGGCTCCAGCAGGACGCGGTGGGTCGACAACCGCAAGGCGTAGCCGGCGGCCGCACGGCGGGGGCGCGGGCGGTCAGCCGCCGGTGACGGCGGGCGCGACCTCCTTCATGAAGCGGCGCAGGTCCCGGACGCCGCCCGCCGGATCGACCATCTGGACGACGAAGTGCCGCACGCCGAGGTCGCGGTCGGCGCACAGCCGCCGCGCCAGCTCCCGCGGGGGCCCCGTCAGGACGAAGCCGGGGACGTCGGCGCGGTGCGAGAAGGCGATCTCGTAGTTCGCCGACACCCGCGCCCTGCCCGTCCGGGGGATCAGCTCGCCCAGCCGCGCGGTGTCGGGCGCCCAGCAGTTCCACCAGTCCGCCCGCTCGCGCGCCAGCGCCAGCGTCCCCTCGCCGACGCCGCCGATGGTCAGCGGGATCCGGGTCTGGACGGCGGCCGGGCCGCCCTGCGGGTCCCGCACGGTGAAGAACTCGCCGGCGTGGTCGACGGGCCGTCCGCTGACGACGAGGCCGAGGACGTCCAGCAGCTCGGCCAGCCGGGCCCGCCGCACGCGGGGCGGGTCCGCGGTGAAGCCCAGGCCGGTCAGCTCGGACGGCGAGGAGCCCCAGCCGAGCCCGAGGTTGAGCCGCCCGCCGCTGATCTGGTCGAGCGTCACCGCCATGCGGCCGAGCAGCACCGGGTTCCGGAACGACTCGCACAGCACCAGGTGCCCCACGCGGACGGCGCTGGTCCGGGCCGCGATCGCCGTCGCGACCGTCCAGCCCTCCAGCGCCCCGCCGGGCACCCCCGGCAGCGCCAGGTGGTCCATGAACCAGACGGCCTCGAAGCCGAGATCCTCCGCGGCCTCCGCGAGCGTCGCCAGCTGCGCGAAGCTCCGCCCGACCTGCGGCAGGTACAGCCCGAACGTCGGCGTCACGCGCCGGTCTCCACGTGCAGGAGGCGCTCCGCCTCGTCCAGGACCCGCCCGCACTCCTCGATCGATCCGGACACGGCGACGGCGTAGGCGATCCGCCCGTACCGGATGTCGCGGGACGGCGGGGACACCGTCTCGCCCGGCTCGGCGAGCGTCACGGCGCGCACCACCTCGGGCGGCAGCCGGTCCTCGTCGAACCGGATCGCCCGGATCGTCGTGTCGTCGCGCTCGGGGTGGAAGAACCGGATCCCGGCCGTGAGCTTCCGGTCCGGGGCGAGGACGGGCGGCAGCCCGCACGCCGCGGCCGCCGACACCAGCCCCGGGTCGATCCCGGTCGCGTACCGGCCGAGCAGCGACAGCAGGTCGCCGCCCAGCCGCCCGTTCAGCTCGATGACCTTGGGACCGCGCCGCGTCAGCCGCATCTCGGTGAACGTGACGCCCTCGGTGAAGCCGAGCGCCGAATGCGCGGCCTGCAGGACCTGCATGACGCGCAGATCGGCGAGCAGCGGGTCGGCGCCGTCCACGAAATGCCCGAGCTCGGCGAAGAACGGCGCGTAGCCGACGACCTTGCGGGCCAGGTAGATCGGCTGCACCCGGCCCCGGTGCACCACCGAGTCGATGCTGATCTCCGGCCCGTCCAGGTACTCCTCGACCAGCACCGGCGTCTCGTACCGCGGCGCCCCGGCCGCACGCGCGCCGGCCGACCACGGGAACCACGACTCGAGCTCCTCGGGGCCGTCCACCCGGACGATCCCGATGCTGCCGGCGAGCCCGCGCGGCTTCAGCACGGCCGGGTACCCGGTCCGCTCGGCGGCGCGCAGCGCCTCGTCGGTCCGCGACACCGCGATCGAGAGCGGCTGCGGGACGCCCGCCCCGGCCAGCGCGGACCGCGTGAGGTGCTTGTCGCTGCAGGCGACGACCATCTCCGGCTTCCCGCCCGGCAGGTCCAGGCTCTCGGCGACGTACGCGGCCGGCACCGCCAGGTCGTCGGACCAGCTGACCACGCCGCGCACCTCGCCGGCGGCCGCGATCCGGACGGCCTCCCGGATCAGCGCGGGCACGTCGAAGACGTCGTCGAAGACCGTGCTGCCGCAGATGTGGGGCCGTTCCCAGGTCGGTTCGGCGCGGCAGAACAAATGGACCCGGTAATCGACTCCGACGGACTCCAGAAGATGGCCGCGAAAAAGCTCGGACCCGTGGCCGATGACGAGGAGGAGCGGTCGTGTGTCAGGCATGCGGATCCCTTCTCCCGCACGGCGGCCGATAGCCGCTTCCGCATGATCGAATCTACAGTGCATAAAGTGAAAATAAAAGGACGGGAACGCGGACGGGCCCGCCCGGCGGCACGGCGGAGAGGACGGCCATGAGCGATGACTTCCTGGACCTCGACGGGGTCGCGCAGGCCGGGCTCGTCCGGACCGGGCGGCTGAGCCCGGCCGAACTCGTCGACGCCGCCATCGACCGGATCGAGCGCCTCGACCCGGTGCTCGGCGCGCTCGCCGCGGAACGGTTCGAGCGCGCGCGCGACGAGGCCGCCCGGCCCGCCCGGCCCGCCCGCGGCGCCTTCGCGGGCGTCCCGTTCCTTCTCAAGGACGCCGTGCAGCACTCAGCCGGCGACCGCTACCAGCACGGCATGACCTACCTGCGCGAGCATCCATGGGTCTCGCCCGCCGACACCGCGCTCACCGGCCGCTACCGCGCGGCCGGGCTCGTCCTCCTCGGCCGGACGAAGGTCCCCGAGCTCACCATGTCGCCCACCACCGAACCGCTCGCCCACGGCCCGGCCCGCAACCCGTGGGACCTCACGCGCTCGTCCGGCGGCTCCAGCGGCGGCTCCGCGGTGGCCGTCGCCTCCGGCATGGTCGCGTTCGCGCACGGGAACGACATGGGCGGCTCCATCAGGATCCCGGCGTCGTGCTGCGGCCTCGTCGGCCTCAAACCGTCCCGCGCCCGCATCACCCTCGCCCCCTACGCCTCGTACTGGGGGCCGCTAACCCACGAGCACGTGCTGACCCGCACCGTCCGCGACAGCGCCGCCGTCCTGGACGCCACCGCCGGCCCCGCCCCCGGCGACCTCACCGCGGCCCCGCCCCCGTCCCGTCCCTGGACGGCGGAACTCGGCGCCGACCCCGGGCGCCTGCACATCGGCCTTCTCCAGGAACGGCCGTCCGGCGGGCCGGTCGCCCCCGAGTGCGTCACCGCGGTGAACGCCACGGCCCGGATGCTGGAGTCGCTCGGCCACCACGTCCGGATACTCGCCCCCGGCGCCTTCGCCGACGCCGACGGCGTCTCGGCCATGGGACTCGTGATCGCCACCTCCGTCGCCCGCGACGTCACCGCCTGGGAACGGCGCATCGGCGTCCCCATGCACGACCTCGAACCGGGGACCGCCGCAGCCGTGACCCGAGGCTCCGCGACCACCACCGCCCAACTCCTGGACGCCCTCGACGTCCTGGCGCGGTGGAGCCGCCGCATCGTCCGCGCCTCCAGCGCGGTCGACATCGTCCTGAGCCCCACCCTGCCGGGACTCCCACCGCCCCTGGGAACGCTGAGCGGCGACCGCCCGCTCAGCGAAACGGCACCGGCCTGGACCGCCATGGCGGAACTGGCCGTCCTCAGCAACATCTCCGGCCAGCCCGCGATCTCCCTCCCGCTGCATCGGACCGAGACCGGCCTGCCGATCGGCGTCCAGCTGACCGCCCCGTACGCGCGGGAAGACCTTCTCTTCCGGCTGTCCTCCCAGCTCGAACGAACCGCGCCGTGGCCCCGGACCCCGTCCCACCTCACCCGCTCCTGACTCGCTGGGCTGTGACCGCATAGGTTCGCCGGTGTGCTGGTGTACCTCAGCGGTAGCCGGCCAGGCCATCCGCGAGTTCTGCCTCGTCGCCGTCGCGGATCGCGTAGAGGGCTTGCTGCAGGGCGAACGTGCCGCGGATCGCGGCGATGCGGGTGAGGAGCCCGCGGTCCGACCAGCCGCCCAGGGCGAGCACCCGCTCCAGGAGCTCAGGGCCGTAGCCGGCACCGATGGCTGCGAGGTCTTCGGCCGGGTCGCCGAGCGCGACATCGTCCCAGTCGAGCACTCCGGAGAGGCGCGGCCGCCCGTGCGTCCACTCCCACAGGACGTTCTCGGCACCGAGGTCGCCATGCACCACCGCTCGGGTGAGGTGGGGAAGGCCGTCGAGTGCCGTGAGTTCCCGACCGGCCCGCAGGCGCCCGCTGTCGGACATGAGCTGGAACAACTCCGCGCGCACGCTCTCCGCGAACAGCCCCCACCGGCCTGCCGGTGCCTGCGGCAGGACCGCTCGTACCGTCTCGTCGGTGCCGGCACGGGCCAGGCCGGACAGCAGCATGGCGTACTGCGCCGCCACGGTGTCGAACACTTGGGCATCGTTGAGGGCGTCGGCCTGCAGCGGTTCGCCGGGTATGCGGCTGAGTACCAGGAACGGCGCCTCGCCGGTGCCGTGGGCGCCGCCCTGGAGCAGCGGCTCAGGTGTGCGGAAGCCGAGGTCGAGGCCGGCGAGTGCGCGCAGTGCGGCGGCCCGCTGGGGCAGCCGGGCGGCCGCCGCCCGGGTTCGAGGCAGGCACACGACGCGGTCCGAGCCGATGACCACGATGTGGAATTGCCCCTGACGTACTGCAAGGTCGTCCGGTTCGTCGGCGGGCAGCAGACGGCCCAGCAGAGCGCGATGCGTCGCACGGATGCTCACGAGCGTGACCTCTCGATCCTTCGATGGGGGCGGAGGTGATGTGCACGAAGTGTCGTCAGGCCCGCCGGCCGATGGCGGTGAATCGGATGTACCCGTTCGGATGGTAGTCGTGTGACTACAGATAGTGATATTCGTGGTTTTCCGGTTCCCGGACACTCCGAAAGAGGACCTATGATCACGCGCTTGTCCCTGGCCGGCCTCGCCCTGGCCGCCGCTCTCGCACCCGGCGCTCCCGCCCTCGCCTCCACGAGACCAGCACAGGTCGCCCTTCCCGGGTACACATGCGACCGGCTGGTGTGGCAGGGCGGGAACCAGTGGGACGGGGTCGACCGCTGCGTCCCGTCCGCGGGCGCCTCTGCCAGCGGCCCCCTCGACGACCCCTTCACCATCACCAGCCGGGAAACCGGCGCCACCTTCACCTGCACCCCGAATTCCTTCGGGCACGCCGGCACGGCCCAGACGCCCCAGCGGGTCCTCGGCAACCGCTGCTCCCCATGACGGACCCGGCTTGACGCTCGGGCGGGGCGCGATCACCGCGCCCCGCCCGCCCTTCCGGCGCCCGTCACCGTCTCCGCGAGCACCACGACGCTCGCACGTGCTGATGTACTGGATGAATGGACCCGCGACGCATCGCGCTCAACCGGCGGCACAGCCAGGAGATGGGCTCGCTGTTCGCGAGATTCCTCGACGCCCATCCCGATGTCGAGTCCGAAGTTCCGTCGGCCCAGATGACCGACGAACAGGATGCCGCGTGGACGGAGTTCAGCGCTGAACTCCTTCGCCGTCATCAGGCCGAGCGCTCGGCTCTCGCCGACGTACTCGAGGCCGAACAGCGCCAGCGCGAAGCCCGATGACCGAACGGTTCACCTGGCCTAGGCGATGGTCAGTGCCTAGCTGATCGGCAGGACCAGTCACCGGCTCCCCCGCGATTGACCCGGCGTGCAGGACGCGGGGGCCTCGCTCACCGGGCCGGCGTCTCCTTCGTGGACGCGGTCCCGGGTCCCCGGGGCGTTCCGCCGAAGTGCGGGGCCAGGAGATGGGCCGACGTCTGGCGGGTCGCGAGGACGATCGCGCCGAACACCTCGGCGCGGTCGCCGAGGCGGCTGCCGGTGACGGTGATGCCCTGGACGAGCGGCGAGGGCAGGCGGTGCAGCAGCAC
The DNA here is from genome assembly GCF_040651755.1 of Actinomadura sp. NPDC048394. Classification (NCBI taxonomy): domain Bacteria; kingdom Bacillati; phylum Actinomycetota; class Actinomycetes; order Streptosporangiales; family Thermomonosporaceae; genus Actinomadura; species Actinomadura sp. NPDC048394. The sequence goes on from NZ_JBEZJL010000024.1 coordinate 38,521, forward strand.
GTCGCGGATCCCGTCCAGCAGCGGGCGGCCGACCGCGGCGACCTCGCCGCCGACGATCACCATCCGCGGTTCGAGCATCGCGCAGATGTCGGCCAGCGCCCGTCCGATCATGTGGCCCGCGTCGGTGACCACCCGCCGCGCCCCCGGATCGTCGGCGGCGAGCAGGGCCACCAGATCGGCGATGGTGGTGTCCGGGCCGCGGGTGCGGGCGAACGCCGCCGTGAGCGCCCGCGCCCCGACGACGGTCTCCAGGCAGCCGCGGTTCCCGCAGCGGCAGACGTAGCCCCCGTCGACCACGGCGATGTGGCCGAGCTCGCCCGCGGCCCCGGTGGCGCCCTGGTAGGGGCGGCCGTCCAGGATCAGCCCGGCGCCCACGCCGTCGGACAGCATGACGTAGATCAGGTCGTCGACGCCGTGCCCCGCGCCGAAGGTCCACTCGGCGAGAGCGCCGAGGTTGGCGTCGTTGCCCACGTGGACGGGCAGCCCGATGCGCTCCCTCAGGCGTTCCGCGACGTCGACGTCGGTCCAGTCGGACAGCATCGAGGGCTGGCTCAGCGTGTGCGACCGCGACCGGACGGGAGCCGACACCGCGACGCCCATGCCGAAGACGCGCCCGGCGTCGCGCCCGACGGTGGCGACCAGGTCGAGGGCGGTGCCGGCGATGAAGTCCAGGGCCTCGTCCGGCCGGTGGTCGACGTCGATCTCGTGGTAGCGCTCGCCGAGCACGCCGCCGGACAGGTCGGCGAGCAGCACGCGGATGTCGGTGTGGCGCAGATGCACGCCGAGCAGCCCGCCGCCCTCCGGGTTCAGGGTGAGCGGGGTCGCGGGACGGCCGCCCCGGGGCGCGGACGGCACCGCGCCCTCCGCCGACTCGGTCAGCACGCCTTCGGCCAGCAGGTCGTTGACGAGGCCGGAGACGGTCGTCCGGGACAGGCCGGTGGCCCGGGCGATGTCGACCCTGCTGATCCGGCCGTGCCGCCGGACGGCGTCGATGACCAGCAGCCGGTTGCGCGACCGCAGGGAGGTGAGGGAACCGGGCGCGTCGTCCATGGCGGCAACCCTAGGAGTTTATCCGTACTCCGTTCAAACTATGGCCATTTGTGGACTCTTTTGTTCTTGACGCTGATTAACCGGCGTTTCTACAGTTCAGCAAAGCCGGCGGCCGGGCAGGGCCCGGCCTCCCACCCCTTTGGAGTTGGCATGCGCAAGAAGACATCGGCGCTGGTTGCCAAAGACACCGTCCTCCGCAAGGGGATCGTGTGCCTGACCGCCCTGACGACGGCCGCGGCGGTCACCCTTTCCGCGTGCGGGGACGGATCCGACGACTCGACCGGCGCAACGAGTTCGGCGGTGAAGGGCAAGGTCGGCGTGATCCTCCCCGACACGACCTCGTCCACCCGGTGGGAGAGCTTCGACCGGCCGTACCTGGAGCAGGCGTTCAAGGCGGCGGGCGTCCAGTACGACATCCAGAACGCGGAAGGCTCGACGCAGCGGTTCCAGACGATCGCCGACCAGATGCTGACGAGCGGGGTCAGCGTCCTGCTCGTGACCGGGCTCGACTCCAACTCCGCGGCGGCGGTGCAGCGCAAGGCCCAGTCGCAGGGCGTCAAGACGATCGACTACGACCGGCTGACGCTCGGCGGGGTGTCCGACTACTACGTCTCCTTCGACAACGTCAGGGTCGGTGAGGAACTGGGCAAGGGCCTGCAGAAATGCCTGGGCGACAAGGCGGCCAACATCGCCTACCTGGACGGCTCGCCGACGGACAACAACGCCACGCTGTTCGCCCAGGGCGCGCACAACATCCTGGACAAGGTCTCCAAGTACAAGAAGGTGGCCGAGCAGCCGGTCCCGGACTGGAAGCCGGAGAAGGCGGCGACCATCTTCGAGCAGATGTACACCGAGCAGCACGGCAAGATCGACGGTGTCCTGGCCGCCAACGACAACCTCGGGAACGCCGCGGTGGCGGTGGTCAAGAAGAACGGGCAGGGCGGAAAGGTCGCCATCACGGGCCAGGACGCGACCTTGCAGGGCCTGCAGAACATCCTGGACGGCTCGCAGTGCATGACCGTCTACAAGCCCGTCAAGCAGGAGGCCGACGCCGCCTCCAAGCTCGCCATCTCCCTGCTGAAGGGGCAGAAGGGCGAGACGAGCGCCACCGTGAAGGACCCGCAGGGCAAGCGCGATGTGCCGTCCGTGCTGCTGATCCCGATCGGGATCTTCAAGGACAACGTCAAGCAGGTCGTCGACGACGGCTTCGTCAAGGCCGCCGACCTGTGCAAGGGCGCCTACGCGTCCAAATGCAAGGACGCCGGCATCCAGTAAACCGAGCACCCGCCCCAAGACGAGACACAGACATTCACCTGTGCGGTTCGTTTTGGCGGCGGGTGGCGTGGATGGTGCCGAGGAGGTCGAGGGCCTGGGCGTCGGCGCCGCCCGGTTCGGCGTGGTAGATCACGAGCTGCTGGCCGGGGGCGTCGCGTACGTCGAAGGCCTGGTAGGTGAGCGTGAGCGGGCCGACGTCCGGGTGCAGGAAGCGCTTGGCGTCCTGGGTCTTGCCCCGTACCGTGTGGGCGTTCCAGAGACGGGCGAAGTCCGCGCTCTGATCGGCGAGGGTGCGGACGAGCTCGGCCAGCCGCGGGTCGTCCGGGTCGAAGCCCGCCGCCTGGCGGAGGTTGGCGACGGCGGCCTGGGCCGCCCGGTCCCAGTCGGTGTAGAAGCTCCGGCCGGCCGGGTCGAGGAAGGTCATGCGGGCCAGGTTGTCGGCCGGTTCGAACGGGGCGTAGAGGGCGTCGGCCAGAGCGTTCGCGGCGAGGATGTCCAGGGTCCGGTTCATCACGAACGCCGGGGTGTGGGGGTAGCCGTCCATCAACTGGCGCAGCGCCGGGCTGACCCGTTCGGCGGCCCGGGTGGAGGGCCGGTCGTCCGGGAGGGTCCCGGCCAGGCGGAACAGGTGCGCCCGGGCGTCGGTGTCGAGGCGCAGCGCGCGGGCTAGAGCGTCGAGCACCTGGGCTGAGGGGTTGCGCTCGCGCCCTTGTTCCAGGCGGGTGTAGTAGTCGGCGTTCACTCCGGCCAGGACGGCGACCTCCTCGCGGCGCAGCCCGGCGACTCTGCGGGTGCCGTAGCTCGCCATGCCGACGTCCTCCGGCCGCAGGGCGGCGCGGCGCGCGCGCAGGAATTCCCCCAGGTGGTTGCCGTCCATGCGGCCAGGCTATGCGGCGGTCGCGGGTGCTGCCTGGGTGCGCCGCACCCAGGCAGCACACGTCCTGGTGAATGCCCTCTGACCTGCGCAGACTCGACGAAGCGGGCCTAAGCTCGCGGAGTGTGCCACAGAGGGGGGACCAACATGATCCACAGTGGCGAGAACGTCGACGTGGTCGGGATGTGGGTGACGGCGGACGGTCACATCCGCCAGGAACTGCTGCCGGACGGACGCTACGACGAGGCCCGAGGCCGGCGGCGCAGCGCGTACACGGGCCGGTACACGGTGACCGGCAGCCACATCGACTACGTCGACGACACCGGGTTCACCGCGACGGGCGACATCCGGGACGGCGTCCTCTACCACGAGCACCTGGTGCTTTACCGGCAGCCGTCGTGACCGAGAACGCGCCCGGCAGCTCGCGGCACGGGACCCGACCCGAGCAAACGACAGCGATGACGAATCCGGAGGACGCCATGACGACACGACGACTCGCCGGCAGGGTCGCGCTGATCACCGGCGCGACCGGCGGCATCGGCGCGGCGACCGCCGAGCTCTTCGCCCGCGAAGGCGCCCGCCTCGTGATCACCGATGTCGCCGACGGACCGCTGCGGGACCTGGCCCGCCGGATCGAGGCGCTCGGCGCGGAGGTCGCCGCCGTCCGCCTCGACGTCTCCTCGGCGCGCGAGTGGGCGGAGGCGATCGCCGTCGTGCGCGAGCGCTTCGGCACCCTGAACGTGCTGGTGAACCTGGCCGGAATCGTGGACTGGCCGGGCATCGAGGACACGGCGGAGGACGCCTGGGACCGCGTCATCGACGTGAACCAGAAGGGCACCTGGTTCGGCATGAAGGCGGCGATGCCGCTCCTGCGCGCGAGCGGCGACGCCTCGGTGATCAACACCTCGTCGGTGCTCGGGCTCGTCGGCAGCGGCTCCGCCGCGGCCTACCAGGCGTCCAAGGGCGCGGTGCGCCTGCTGAGCAAGACCGCCGCGGTCGAGTACGCGCGCCATGGCGTGCGGGTCAACTCCGTGCATCCCGGGGTGATCGCCACGCCGATGATCCAGGAGATCCTGGACGAGCAGGGCGACCGCCAGCCCGACATCCAGCGCACCCCGATGCGCCGGGCCGGGCGCGCCGCCGAGGTCGCACCCGCTTACCTCTTCCTCGCCTGCGACGACTCCTCGTTCGTCACCGGCGCCGAACTCGTGATCGACGGCGGGCTCACCGCGCACTGAGCCGCTGTGGCTTCGTCCCACGCAGCGCCGGGACCCGGCCCTGAGAAGGAAGGAAAGGATCGATGACATCTGCGGATCCGTCCAATGGAACCGGCGAGTTCGCCGGAAAGATCGCCCTCGTCACCGGGGCCGCGCGCGGCGTGGGCAGGGAGACGGCCCGGCTGCTGCACCGCCGTGGCGCCCGGATCGTCGCCGTCGATCAGCGCCGGGAGGTGGAGGACCTGCGAACGGAGTTTCCCGGCGTGCATCCGCTGATCGGCGACGTCGCGGACGAGGCGGTGGCCGCGCGGGCAGTGCGGCAGGCCGTCGAGACGTTCGGCGGCCTGGATATCCTGGTCAACAACGCCGGCCGTGCCCTGAACAAACCGATCACGGACACGACGGCGCGCGACTGGGACGCGCTGATGGCCGTCAACGCGCGCGGCTCGTTCCTCTTCGCCCGCGAGGCCTTCCGCGCGATGCGGGAGCGCGGCGGCGGCGCCATCGTGAGCACGGGCTCGTACGTCTGCACGGTCGGCATGCCGGACGGCGCCGCCTACGCGGCGTCCAAGGGCGCCCTGGCCCAGCTCACCAAGGTCCTCGCCGTCGAGGGCGGCCCGCTCGGCATCCGGGCGAACATCGTGGCCGCGGGCGTCATCGAGACCGACTTCCTCGACACCTTCCGCGCCGACAGCCGCGCGTACCTGGCCTCCTTCGCCGGAGCGCAGCCGCTCGGCCGGGTGGCCCGCCCCGAGGAGATCGCCGAGGTGCTCTGCTTCCTCGCCTCACCGCGCGCCGGCTTCGTCACCGGCGCCGTGGTCGCCGCCGACGGCGGCTTCACCGCGATATGACGATCACGAACCCCGGAATCCGGCCCCGCGTCGCCGTGCGACCCGATCTCGCTATGTCTCGACGCGCCTGAGCTGAATGTCTGCTTCTGGAGCGGCACACCCCGGGATGGATCCGGTGTCCGGACGTCGGTGGGACGACACACCTTGCCGCACTTGCTTAACTATGGACGATCTTGTCGTTACTGTCGTACCCCAGGGTCGGCGACGGGGTCACCGGAGGTAACGATGCGGTCCGGACGGTGGGTGCTCGTCGTCTGGCTGATCATCGGAGCGCTCGCGGCGGGGCAGCGCCACTACTACGCCAAGTTCGACGGCAGCTGCGCCGATTTCGCCACGATCGGGATCACCCTGGTCTCCGGTCCGCTCAACTACATCGGCCTCAACCCCACCGCCTCCTGCAAGGTCCCCCAGCCGAGCAAGTGAAAGGCGGCGGGGTGCGAGCCGGTGAGGAACTAGCGCGTCGGTACCTGCTGGTCAGGCCCCTGGGTCAGGGGGCGATGGGGGAGGTGTGGCAGGCGCGGGATCTGCGCCTGGACCGGGACGTCGCGGTGAAGGTCATGCTGCTGCGCGCGACCAGCGAAGCGACGCGGCTCGCACTGGCCCGATTCGGCCGGGAGGGCAAGGCCGCCGCGCGGCTCAGCCACCCGCACATCGCCGACGTCCACGACATCGACGACCACGAGGGCCGGCCCTTCCTGGTGCTGCCCTTGCTGCCCGGTCCCGACCTGGCCACGCTGCTGGAACAGCACCCTGGCGGGCTGCCGGTGCGGCAGGCCCTCGAATACTGCGCTCAGGCCGCGGACGGCCTGGCGGCCGCGCACGCCGCGGGGGTGATCCACCGCGATGTCAAGCCCGCCAACCTCATCCTCGACCAGCAAGGCCGGGTCAAGGTGTGCGACTTCGGCATAGCCCGCCTGGAAGACGCGACCGCCGGGCTGTCGGCGACCGGGTCGGTGCTCGGCACACCTCACTACATGGCCCCCGAACAGGCCGACGGGCAGACCACCACCCCCGCGGCCGACGTCTACGCCCTCGGCGCCACCCTGTTCCGCCTGCTCACCGGACGCGTGCTGTTCCCCGGCGACAACCTGCTCGCCATCGTGGGCCAGCACTTGCACAAACCTCCGCCCGCTCCCAGCAGCCTGCGGCCCGCCATCCCCCGCGCCGTGGACGACTACCTGCTCGCTCTGCTGGCCAAAGATCCCTTCGCCAGACCGCCCAGCGACACCGTCCCTGCCCGGCTCCGGAGCCTCGCCGCCGGCAGCGAAGCCAAGGTCCTGGTAGCCGACGCGCAGCGGCCGTCCCGCACCGGCGGCCCGCACCATGAACGCGCGCTCGGCCCCTTGCCCGACGGGAGGAAATACAAGCTGCCCCCGGCCTCCCTGCTGCTCCGCGGCCCGGAACCCAAGCCGCGCACGAAGGCCAACGACACGGTGGTGAACGCGCTCGCCGGCGTGCTGGAGCAGTTCGGCATCGACGCGCAGGTCACCGGGTTCACCCGGGGTCCGACGATCACCCGGTACGAGATCGAGCCCGGCCCGGCCGTGAAGGTGGAACAGGTCACCGCGCTGACGAGGAACATCGCGTACGCGGTCAGAAGCGTGGACGTGCGGATCATCTCCCCGATCCCCGGGAGGTCGGCGATCGGCGTGGAGGTCCCGAACACCGACAAGGACGTCGTCAACCTCGGCGACGTGCTCCGCTCGCCCGACGCGACCAACGAGCGCCACCCGCTGGTCGTCGGCCTCGGCAAGGACGTCGAGGGCCGGGCCGTCGCCGTGAACCTGGCGAGGATGCCGCACCTCCTCATCGCGGGCGCGACGGGCGCGGGCAAGGCGACGTGCGTCAACGGGCTGATCACGTCGGTGCTGATGCGGGCGGCGCCGGACGAGGCGCAGATGATTCTCATCGACCCCAAGCGCGTCGATCTCACGATGTACCAGGACATCCCGCACCTGATCACGCCGATCATCAACGACCCGAACAGGGCGGCCAGGGTCCTCCGGTGGGTGGTCGGCGAGATGGACCGCCGGTACGACGACCTCGCCGCGTCCGGGTTCCGGCACATCGACGGCTTCAACAAGGCGGTGAAGACCGGGAATCTGACCGCGCCGCCCGGCGGCGAACGCGCCTACACGCCCTACCCCTACATGCTCGTCATCGTGGACGAGTTCGCCGACCTGATGATGGTCGCGCCCCGCGACGTCGAGGAGTCGGTCGTGCGCCTCGCCCAGCTCGCCCGCGCCGCCGGCATCCACCTCGTCCTCGCGACGGAGCGCCCCTCGGTGGACGTCTTCACCAGCCCCATCAGGGCCAACGTGCCGTCGCGGCTGGCGTTCGCGACGTCCTCCCTGCCAGACAGCCGCGTCATCCTCGACCAGCCCGGCGCGGAGAAGCTGATCGGGCAGGGTGACGCGCTGTTCCTGCCGATGGGCGCGAGCAAGCCGATGCGCATCCAGAACGCCTACGTGTCGGAGAAGGAAATCCACGGCATCGTCGAGCAGTGCAAGAACCAGATGGCCCCCGCCTACAGGGAGGACGTCATCTCGGATTCGCCAAGGCGGAACAGCTGACGGACCCAACGGGAATCCAGCCAGGCGCGCGGATTCGGGTGAACGCGAGCGTCCGGCGAAACGAGACCCGCGAGCGATCCGGTGCGCCGCGACGCGCCGCACGCTCGCGCGGATCTTCTCGGCGGTCTCCGGCTCGTCGCGTCCGGGGATCTCGGTGCCGAGCGCGGCGGCGCGGGCAGCGAGGATCTCCTCAAGATCGAGCTGGGCGATGACGGCGCCGCCTGCCGTCCTGCGGGCGAGGTCTCGGCCGCCACGTTCTGGTCGCAAGGGGTGGCTACTCTTCGGAATGAAATGCTGACCTTAAGTGATGTATGGATGGAGGGGAGGGGGCATCCGGCGCAGACGTGGCAACCGGTGACGCGGTCGGATGAGGCACCCGCTCGTGGGGCCTCGGACGGGTTCGGTGGATGGCTGGGGGACTGGGGATGGGCGGTGCGGACGGGCGCGGGATGGGCTGGCTCGCGCTGGAGGCCTTCGATCCGGCGCCGGTCGCGGTCGCGTTGACGATCGGGCCGGATCACCGTCTGGTGTACACCAACCTCGCCTACCGGGCCTTCGTCGGGGACCGTCCGCTCGGCGAGCCGATCGGACGGGCGTTCGGCGTCGCGGCGAAGCAGGACTACGGCGACCTGTTCGATCGTGTGCTGGAGACCGGTGAACCGGTCAGCCTCGTCGAGGCGCCGGTGCGGCCGGCCGCCGCGGACGCCGGCGACGAGGAGCGGTACTTCTCGTTCACCCTCTCGCGATTCACCCACGACCGGCCGGGGGTCCTGGTGGTCGCCGTCGACGTGACCGAGCAGGCCGCCGCGGTCCGGCGTGCGGATCGGGCCACCGAGGAGCAGAAGCGGTCGCGCCGCCGGTTCGAGAGCCTGGTGTGGATCAACGCGCAGGTCGTGTGGGTGTCGGACGCGGCCGGCCAGGTGATCGAATCGAGTGGCGGCTGGGAGCGGATTACCGGGCAGAGCCGGGAGGAGTTCCTCGGCGAGGGCTGGACGCAGGCGCTGCATCCCGACGACCGCGAGCCCACGTTGCAGTCGTGGGACCGGACCCGCCGGCACGCCCGCCCCTGGCACCACGTCTACCGGGTCCGCACGCGCGACGGCGAGTACCGGCACTTCGAGGTGCGGTCCGCGCCGGTGGTCGAGGACGGCGTCGTCATCGAATGGATCGGCACCTGTTTCGACATCGAGCAGGAGTGGCGGGAGCGGCAGCGCCGCGAGCTGCTGGATCGCGCCGCCGCGGCCGCCGCGGAGCAGCCCGGACTGACCGAGATGTTCGCCGCGCTCGCCGATGTCCTGGTTCCCGCGCTCGCCGACGGATGCGGCGTGCACCTGCTCCCCGATCTCGGCGACCGTCCCGCCGGCGCCCCGGTCATCGCCCAGCGCGTCGCCACCGCCGCGGATCGCGGGCTGCGGCGGCAGTCGAACGCGGTCGAGCAGCGGTTCGCTCCCGACAGCGGGTTCGCCCGCGCGCTAGAGCGGCGCAGGCCGCTGCAGCGCACCTTTCCGCCGGGCAGCCCGCCGTCCGGCCTGCTGCCCAAGAGCACCACCGACTGGCTGGCCGAGACCGGCGCCACCAGCGTCGTGTTAATGCCGGTCGTCGTCGACGGCGCCGTGGCGGCGGCGGTCACCGCCGCGCGGCGCGGCGACCGCGGGCCGATGAGCCGCGACGACATCGCCCTCATGCGGCAGATCTTCGAGCACACCCACGACGCGCTGAGCGGCGCCGTCCAGTTCCACCGGACCCAGCAGATCGCGCTGGCCCTGCAGCACGGCCTGCTCGCCGAGCCCCCCGCGCTCAGCGACCTGCAGATCGTCGCGCGGTACATGGCGAGCCCCGCGGCCGCCGAGGTGGGAGGCGACTGGTACGACTCGTTCGTCCTTCCCGACGGCGCGACCGTGGTGGCCATCGGCGACGTCGCGGGCCACGATCTGGCCGCCGCCGTCGGCATGAGCCAGCTCCGGAACATGCTGCGCGTGCTGACGGCCGATCGCCTCGCCCCGCCCGGCGAGATCCTGCGCCGGCTGAACAACGCCATGGAGACGGTGGCGCCCGAGGCGACGGCGACCTGCGTCCTCGCGCGCGTCGAGGAACCCGGACCCGGGCGGTGGCAGCTCAACTACGCCGTCGCCGGGCACCCGCCGCCGCTCCTGGTCACCTCCGGCGGCGACGGCCGCTTCCTCCAGGAGGGCGCCAACCCCCTGCTGGGCTTCCCTTTCGACCAGACCTACGAAAGCTCGACCGAACCGCTCCCACCCGGCTCCACCGTGCTGCTGTACACAGACGGTCTCGTGGAACGCCCCGGCGAGCACCTGGACGCGGGCCTGGACCGCCTTCGCCGCCAAGCCTGCACGCTCGCGCACCGGCCCCTCGATCTCCTGTGCGACGGCCTCCTGGACGACCTGCCCACCACCGGCACCGACGACATCGCCATGATCGCCGTCCGGACTCCCGGAACCGCCGCGCCGACGGCCTCGACCAAGCCGCAGAACTAGCGACCCGGCCCACGACGTCCGTGCGCGACCAAGGCTCCACGCGGCGCATGGCTTCCGCATCGCCGGGTTACAGTTCCGATCATGCCTGCTGACTTGCATGAGAGCGCCGTGGTGGCCGACGCGCACAACGACCTGCTGATGGCGGTGGTGGCCCGTCCGCCCGCGCGGTGGGCGTCGTTCTTCCGGGAGCGATGGCTGCCGCAGCTGCGCGCGGGCGGGGTCGATCTGCAGGTGCTCCCGGTGTTCATCGACGGCCAGTTCAGGCCCGAGGGGGCGCTGCGCGAGACGCTCCGGATGATCGAGTGCGCGCACGTGATCGCCGAGGGGAACCCCCAGGACGTCCGGCTCTGCCTCGACGGGGCGCAGATCGACGCGGCGCTGGCCGAGGGGAGGATCGCGCTGGTCCTGGCGCTGGAGAGCATGCCCGGACTGGACGCCGACATCGAACTCCTCGCGACCGTGCATCGGCTCGGCGTGCGGGTCGCGTCGATGGCGCACTGGGGACGCACCCCGCTCGCCGACGGCAGCGGCGAGGACGCCACCGCGAGCCGGCTGACCGCCGCCGGCGTCCAGGCCGTCGCCGAGATGGAACGGCTCGGGATCCTGCTGGACATCTCCCACCTCGGCGCCACCGGGGTGGAGCACGTCCTGGAGCTGGCGTCCCGGCCGGTGATCGCCACCCATTCCAGCGCCCGCGCCCTCCGCGACCACCACCGCAACCTGACCGACGACCAGATCCGCGGCGTCGCGGCGACCGGCGGCGTGGTCTGCGTGAACTTCCTGCCGGGCTTTCTGTCCGCCGATCCGTCCGGCTACACCCTCGCCCGGCTCGCCGAGCACATCGAGCACGTCGCCTCGGTGGCGGGCATCGACCACGTCGGCCTGGGGCCCGACTTCATCCACGAGGTCTACGCCGACCTCACCCCGCCCTGCTGCGAGGACCCCGCGGCCAACGCCGGCTTCGACGTCATGGCCACGCTCCCCGGACTGGCCGGCCCCTCCGGCCTGCCCCTGCTCACCGGCGAACTGCTGGCCCGCGGCCTGCCCGAACCCGACATCCGCAAGATCCTCGGCGGCAACCTCCACCGGCTGCTCGCCGCCCATCTCACTGTAAAGAAGCCATGAGGAGGGTATTGATGCATGCTGCGCCGAGCTGACGGCGCTGGGAAAGGCCGGCCGCCTCATGGTGAGGCGGGCGAGGACCGGGGACAGGGAGGCGCCTGATGAAGGCGATCGTGGTGACGGACGAGGCCGCGGGAACGGCCGGGATGACGCTGGTGGAGCGGCCCGAGCCGCCGGCGGCGATCAACGACGTCGTCGTCGAGGTCCATGCGTCGGGATTCGTCCCGACCGAGCTGACGTGGCCCTCGACCTGGACCGATCGCCTCGGCCGTGACCGGACGCCGTCGGTCCCCGGGCACGAGCTCGCCGGAGTGGTCACCGCCATGGGCTATGGCACGACGGGGGTGTCGGTGGGGCAGCGGGTGTTCGGCCTCACCGACTGGCATCGCGACGGAACCCTGGCGGAGTACGTGGCGATGGAGGCGCGCAACCTCGCGCCGCTGCCGGGCGACGTCGACTTCACGGTGGGCGCGAGCCTGCCGATCTCGGGCCTGACCGCGTGGCAGGGACTGTTCGAGCACGGCCGCCTTCAGGCTGGGCAGAGCGTCCTGGTGCACGGCGCGGCGGGCGCGGTCGGATCGATGGTGACGCAGCTGGCACGTGAGGCCGGCGCCCACGTCATCGGCACCGGACGCGCCGCCGACCGTCGGAAGGCGCTCGGCTTCGGCGCGATGGAGTTCGTCGACCTGGAGGGCGACGCGCTGGAAGACGTCGGCGGAGTCGACCTGGTCTTCGACGTCATCGGCGGCGACGTCCAGAGGCGGTCTGTGGGTCTGGTCCGAGCCGGAGGGACGCTGGTGTCGGTCGTCGGACCGGTCGAGGCGCGGCCCGCCGACGGGCTCGCGGTCGATTTCGTCGTCGAGTCCGATCGTGCCCAACTGGGTGAGATCGTGCAGCGGGTGCGTGACGGGCGGCTGCGCACGAACATCGGCGACGTCGCGTCCCTCGATGATGCCGTCGCGGCCTTCAACCGGACCGGGCGGCGCAAGGGAAAGACGATCATCAGCGTCCGTCCGTAGGCGACGGGCTGCTGCGGGCAGGAGATCGCCGGCATCTTCTTTCGCGTGGACTTGCCGCTCGTCGCGGAACTGCTCAAGGGGTGGAGCTGTTCGGGGCGGAGAGGCCGTCCAGGAGGACGGTGAGGTAGGCGTCGGTGAGGCCGGGGTCGGTCCGGGCGATGGCCGGCGCGGTGGCGATGATGAGGGCGCTGGCGGCTGCGAGGTCGAGGTCGGTGCGGACGTGCCCGTCGCGGCGGGCGCCTTCGATCATCTCCTCGACGGCGCCGACCAGGTCGGCGCGCAGCGCGGTGGTGAGGGGCAGGTCGAGGCCCGTCAGCTGGTCGTTCATGGCGTGGTGGGCGGCCTGGAAGGCGATCAGTTCGCGCAGGAAGGTGCGCAGCGCCTGGTGGGGCGTGGTGTCGGCGATCAGGTCGCGGGCGCGCTGGACGACGGGTCGGAGCAGGCGGGCGACGGCGGCGTCCAGCAGGGCGTCCTTGCCGCCGAAGGCGCGGACGACCGTGCCGGCGCCCAGGCCGGCGCGCTCGGCGATGGCCCCCACGGTCAGGGACGTCCCCGGTTCGGCGAGCAGGGCCATGGCGGCGTCGAGGGCGAGGTCCCGGTTGCGGACGGCGTCGGCTCGGCGTGCGGGTGTTGACAACTGGAATGCTCCTTCCACATAATCATCTGGAACCCACGTTCCAGATTTGGTCCAGTGTAGAGGAGCCCCCCATGAACGAGCGGATCCTGATCTCCGGAGCCAGCATCGCCGGCCTCACCCTGGCCCACTGGCTGGCCCGGCACGGCTTCCGGCCCACCATCGTCGAGCGCGCCCCCGGGCTGCGCGCCGGCGGCAACGGCGTGGACGTCCGCGACGACGCGGCCACGGTCATCGAGCGGATGGGCCTCATGCCCCGAGTGCGGGAACTGGCCGCCGACGTGCACGGCATGAAGTTCGTCGACGCCGCCGACCGCGCCGTCGCCCGGATCGACACCCGCGGCGCCGGCTCGGTGGAGATCATGCGCGGCGACCTGGTCGCGCTGCTGCACGAGGCCACCGACGCCGAGATCGTCTTCGGCGACTCGATCAGCGGGATCGAGCAGGACGACGACGGCGTGACCGTCGCCTTCGAGCACGCGCCCGCCCGCCGCTTCGACCTGGTCATCGGCGCCGACGGGATGCACTCCAACGTGCGGCGGCTCGCGTTCGGCCCGGAGGAGCGGTTCATCCGGCACAAGGACCACTACTTCGCCTTCGGCAACGCCGACGCCGCCCTCGGCGAGGACCGCTGGGTGACGATGTTCAACACCCCCGGCAAGATGACCGGGATCTACCGGTCCGGCAACCACGAGCAGGCCAAGGCCTACTTCATCTTCCGCTCCGGGCCGCTGGACCACGACCACCGCGACACCGCCGAGCACCGCCGCCTGCTCGGCGAGGCGTTCGCCGACCAGACCTGGGCCCCCACCCGGGCCCTGCTCGACTCCGCGCTCGCCGACCCCGACCTCTACTTCGACGCCCTCGGCCAGGTCCACATGGATTCCTGGTCCACCGGCCGCGTCGCCCTCGTCGGCGACGCCGCCTGGTGCGCGTCCCCCGCCTCGGGCGCGGGCGCGGAACTGGCCATCGTCGGCGCCTACCGGCTGGCCGGCGAACTGGCCGCCGCCAACGGCGACCACCAGGCCGCCTTCGCCCGCTACGACGCCGTCCAGCGGCCGCTGGTCGACAAGAAGCAGCAGATCGGCCCCAACGTGGGCCTCATGGTGCCGAAGACCAGCGGCGGCCGGTGCGTCCGCGACGCCCTCGTCCGGCTGTCGGTGATGAAGATCGCCGGAGCGGTCGAGCGCCACGTCCAGACCCACACCGCCCGCCCCCTGCCCGACTACCACCGCGCCGCCTGAGACCTGGAAGGACCTGGTCACGTGCTCCGCCTGCCGCCTGCCGCTGGACGCCACCGGGCCACGGTTGCTCCAGCGGCCGGCGCGTCGTGCGAGCGGGTCAGCTCCTTGTGTTCAGGACGCGGCGGTATTCAAGATGCGGCGCATCCACGATGTGCGGGCCGCCTTGGCCGCCTGGGACACGGCCGCCTGCGGTGCCATGAAGTCGAAGCCATGGAACCCGCCGGACCAGACGTGCAGCTCCGCCTGCCCACCGGCCCGCCAGATGGCCGACGCGTAGGCCACGTCCTCGTCGCGGAAGGACTCGGCGGAACCGACGTAGACGAACGCCGGCGGCAGGCCGGACAGGTCCGTCGCCCGGGCGGGCGCGATGTACGGCGAGACGTCCGGCCCTCCGCGCGCGTCGCCGAGCAGGGACGTCCAAGCGGTCACGCTGAGCGTGTTGATCCAGCTGTCCTGGCTCGCCATCTGCCGGGCCGACGGGGTGTCGCCGCGGTCGTCGAGCATCGGCATCTGCAGCATCTGGCCCACGAGCGCGGGGCCGCCGCGGTCGCGCGCGAGCAGTGCCATCGCCGCTGCGAGGCCGCCACCGCCGCTCGGGCCGGCGACGATGATGCGGTCCGGGTCGATGTTCAGCTCCGCCGTATTCGCCGCGACCCACAGCAGGCCGGCGTAGCAGTCCTCGACCTGCGCGGGGTGCGGGTGCTCCGGCGCGAGCCGGTACTCGACGGAGACGACCGCGGCGCCCACCGACGAGGCGAGGTCGAGGATGTCGGGCATGTTGGTGCGCCGATCGCCCAAGATGCTCCCGCCGCCGTGCGTGTAGTAGATCGCCGGGGTCGGCGCCTCCGCGCCCGCCGGGCGGCAGATGAGCAGGGTGATGTCGGGGGCGCCGGCCGGTCCAGGCGCCGTCCGTTCGAAGACCTGGAACTCGCCGTCCCGGCCGAGCTCGTCGTCCGACATGACCGGCGCCGTGCCGGTGGGGCCCGAACGGAACGCCGAGACCAGGTCGGGCGTGGTGGACGGCGGCATCATCGCGGCGAACGCGGCCTCCGCCCCGGCGAGTTCCGGGTCGTACGGAGGCGGAGGGCCGACCTGATCGGCGGACGCGGTCTTGGTGCTCACGGATGGTCTCCTGTTCTGTGTTGCGCGGCGTCCCTGGTCAGTGGGTCTGGACCTTGTCGGCGACCGCCGCCGCAGGGGTGTTCGCACTGTGCCGGGCGCGGGGCCGGAGACCGATCCAGACGAGTGCGGCGCTCGCGAGGGTGAACGCCACGTTCACGGTCAGGGCGAGGTGGATCCCGTTCAGCTCGGACGTCCCGGTGGCGGCGACGGCGCTGAGGATGGGGATGCCGATGGTGATGGCGACGTTCTGGGTCATCGTGGTGAGGCCGGTGGCCAGCCCCTGCTCGTGGTCCGGCAGGCCGGAGGTGCCGGTGACGGTGTAGGCGACGATGGCCGTCACGTGCCCGAAGAAGCTGACGAGCAGGGCCGGGATCAGGACGGCCAGCCCGGCGCGGTCGGCGCCGAGGAAGATCAGCGGGACCGTGGCGAGGGTCTGCACGGCCAGCCCCGCGGGCAGTACCGTCCGGTACCCGCGGCGGCCGATGAGGCGGCCGGCGACCGGGCCCGCGAGCACCGCCGCCAGGCCGGGCACCCCGAAGATAAGGCCGGTGACGAGCGGGTCGAACGCCAGGACGTTCTGCAGGTAGAGCGTCATCATGAAGATCATGGACGTCTCCGTGCCGAACACCACGAGCCCGGCGTAGTTGCCCCATTTGACGGTCGGCCGCCGGAGGATGCGGACGGGGGCGAGCGGCGCCGGCGAGCGCAGCTCGACCAGCCAGAACGCGGCCAGCAGGACGGCGCCGGCGGCACCGGCCGGGACGCTCCTCTCGACGATCGCGTAGACGGCGGCCAGCAGGCCGCCGGTCACGGTGACCGCGCCGGGGACGTCCAGCCCGACCCGGTCCGGCACCCGGCTCTCGCCGATCAGCAGCGGGGCGAGGACGAGGATGGCGACGGCCACGGGCACGTTGATGAAGAACGCCGACCGCCAGCTCAGCGCGCTGACCAGGGTGCCGCCGAGCAGCGCGCCGATGGTGAAGCCGCCCGACAGCAGCGCGCCGTTGAGGCCCAGGACGCGGTCGCGCGTCGCGCCCTCCTCGAAGGTGGTGGTGAGGAGGGACATCGACGCCGGGATCGTCAGGGCGGTCGACAGGCCCTGCAGCGTGCGGGCGGTCAGCAGCATCGCGGGATCGGTCGCGAGGCCGCCGAGCAGCGAGGCGGTGGTGAGCAGGACGATGCCCGCGAGGAACAGCCGGCGGCGGCCGAGCAGGTCGCCCAGCCGTCCGCACAGGAGGGTGAACCCGGCCGCGGGCAGGGCGTAGGCGGACGCGATCCAGGGCAGCGCCGTCAGGCTGAGCCCGACGCCGTCGCCCACCTCCGGCAGCGCGACGTTCAGGATGGAGAAGTCGACGGACAGCATGAACCCGGCGCCGAGCAGGACGAGCAGGATCAGCCGTTGCCGGCCGGTGAAGCGCGCCGGCCGGGCGGCCGGGGGCGAGGTGATGCCGGTGGACATGACGGTTCCCTTCTGGAGAACCCGGTACGGAAGGTGTGGGCGCATGCTCGGCACACCCCGCGGTGCGCGGGGTGTGCTCGGAGCCCTCTTGCTAGCGTTCTTCTGATTCGGCCGCTTCGGCGACGCGCTTGATGATCGCCAGGCGCCGGTCCCACCCGGCGGCGACCGCGGCCATCCACCGCGCGGTCGCGTCCAGCGCGGCGGGCCGCACCGCGTACCGCACCTCCCGGCCGACCCGGCCGCAGGTCACGAGCCCGGCGGCGTCCAGGACGGCGAGGTGCTTGACGACCGCCTGCCGCGAGACGGGCAGGCCTTCGGCGAGCGTCGTCGCGGTGGCCTCGCCCTGCGAGGCGAGCAGGTCGAGCAGGTCGCGCCGGGTCGGGTCGGCCAGGGCGACGCAGACGCTGCCGATCTCGTCGGCGCCGCCGAGGCGTTGCGGGGTGCTCATCCGGACCGTTCGGCGGTGTTCGCGAGCGCCTCGAACACCTGAGGCCAGCCTTCGGAGTTGAAGCGGAACGCGTCCCCGCGCAGCTCGTCGGATCCGGCCAGCGCCGCGAAGCCGCTCTCGACGACGCGCAGCCGCGTCTTCCCGTTTTCGGCGCTCAGCGTGAACTCCACCAGCGTGCTGTTGCCCTCGCGCAGTTCCTCGCCGGGGAACGCGCTGGCCCACCGGTACGCCACGTACGTCGGCGGCTCGACCTTCTCCACCCGCACCGCGACCTCTCCGAGAATGGGGTTCTTGGCCATCATCGACTCGCCTTCCCCGGCCACCGTACCGGCCGGGCCCGCGCCGTCGTCCTTCCAGATGCTCGCCTCCTCCGACACCCAGAAGCCGGGCTCGGCCACCAGCGACCACACCCGCTCCAGCGGTGCCGAGATCAGCGTGTCGCGCTCGATACGGTCCTCGCTCATCGGAAAGCTCCTTCACTGTCGAACCCTAAGTGCAACTCGATGGTTGCACGTTCCCGCGCCTTCGTGCAACCTATAGGTTGCACATTTTGGCGGGTGACATTCGCGGAGGCTGTGGCGCTGGAGTAGGTGAAGGCCATGCACCCCCGTCGTGGCCTGGCCACAGGCGGCCCAGCGGACTGCGGCGGCCTGTGGCACCGCCCCACCCCCGTCGCCCCCGGGCGGGGGTGGGGCCCCGCAGTTTCGATGCCTCCACTCGCCCCGGTGGCTCCGTATCGAGGTCAGGAGTGATGGGACGACACGGACGCGCGGCCGAGGGCTCGGTACTGCTGGCAGGCCGGTATCGGCTGGTCGAGCCGGTCGGCCGGGGCGGCATGGCCGAGGTGTGGTGCGCCCAGGACGTGTCGCTGGGCCGCCTGGTCGCGGTCAAGCTGCTGGACCGCGTTCCCTTCGCCGGCCCGCACCAGGGCACGCCCCGCGACGACGCGGCGGGCACGACCGGTGAACGGATCTGGCAGGAGGCCCGGTACGCCGCCCGGCTGGTGCATCCCAACGTGGTGCAGATCTATGACGTGGCCGCCGACGGCGACCGCATTTTCCTGATCATGGAGCTGGTTCCCGGCCGGAACCTGTCCGCGGTCCTGGACCGGCAGGGTCCGCCGGCGCCCTCGCAGGTCGCGGACCTGGGTGCGCAGGCCGCTCGAGCGCTGGCCGCCGCCCACGCCGCCGGTGTCGTGCACGGGGACGTCAAGCCGGCGAACCTGCTGCTGACCGATGACGGCGTCCTGAAGCTCACCGACTTCGGCATCGCCCGTCGTCTCGGCCCCGCCACCTCCGGCCACCCTGCGCGGGCAGTGCTGGGCACCGCCGGCTACCTGGCCCCTGAACTCGCTCTGGGACACCCGCCGAGCCGGGCCAGCGACCTTTACGCCCTGGGCTGCGTGCTGTACGAACTGTCCACCGGACAGCGGCCATTCGAGGCCGACACCGCCACTGCGCTGTTCCAACGGCACTTGCACGAATCCCCAACTCCACCCAGGCGGCTGCAACCCGGGATATCGGCCGAGTTGGAGCAGGCGATACTGCGCCTGCTGGCCAAGGAGCCCGACATCCGGCCCGCTGATGCCGCGCGTGTGGCCGATGCGCTGGAGATCATCGCCCGGTCCCGTTCCACGAGCGTGACGGCGAACGAGCCGGCCGACGCCGCTCAGGGATCGCCCGCCCACGCTCCCGCCCGCGCCGGGCGCGCCCGCCACCGTGCCAAGACACCTACCCGTCCGTCTCTGGCCCCGCTTCACCGATGGCTTGGCTGGGGCACCGGCCGCCCCTCGTCGTCATGACGCTCACCAGCACTTCTGCGTCCCCGCACCCGGTGGGTGATGTTGCCTCCAGGGACGGCTGTCGTTGGTTTCACGGTTTCTGATTGCCGAATTATTTTTCTTACGATGCCTTCGGTCGCTACCGGTTCGGCCGGGTGGGTGAAAGGCTGGACACTGTCCGCTTCGAACGGAACGTCACGGGGCGGAGTCGGCCGTCGTCGAGCCGGGGGAGGTGGCGGGGATGGCCGGGGCGTGCGACGAGCCGCCGCCGGTGCCCGAGCCGGGCGCGGGTGTCCGCAGGGTCGGTCCCTGGCTGGTGGTCCAGGTGTCGGGGGAGCTGGACCTGGCGACGGCCCCGGGGCTGTCGGCCCGGGTCGGGCGGCTGATCGCGGAGGGAGACCCGCCGCGCATCGTGCTGGACCTCGGCGGGGTGTCGTTCTGCGACTCGTCGGGGATCAACGCGTTGGTCCGGCTCTGGAAGCACATCAGCGCCGCCGGCGGGCAGTTGCTGGTCCTGCGGCCGCAGCCGCGGCTGGTCACGTTGCTGAGCAGGACCGGGGTGGACCGATGGGTGCCGGTGGTGCAGGAACTGCCCGATCCGCACGAGGAACCATGGTCTTCGCCGTAGCGGGCGAGTAGCCGGGGTGGATCGGTTCCCGGTTTCTCCGTCCGGCCTCAGCCCAGTGCGACGGTCAGAATCGGCGCGCTGGTCGGCTGGGGGGAGCCGCCGGCGGGTTCGATGGTGACGCCGAGACGCTGCGCGTCGCCGAGGCCCGCCGTGACGACGGGGCGCGCCTTCCCCGTCAGGTCGGGCGTCCCGGCGGAGCGCGGAGCGGCCGGGCCGAGCCACCACATCTGGTACGTCCTCGCCGATGGCAGGCGAAGCAGCCCGGACGTGGTGACGACGGCCTTGCCGAGCGACCGCGACGCCACGACGGTGACGCTGGCGCTCCCTTGCGCCCGGACGGTGGAGGTGTGCGCGTCCGGTGCGGCCATCACAGCGCTGACCTGGCGGTTCAGTGCTTGGGCGTGTTCGGCGGAGCGGTGGGACCGCCAGGCCGCGCCGCCGGCGGCGAGGGCGAGGACAAGGCAGGCCGCGGCGGCGAGCCATGCCAGGCCCCCGGTCCGGGGGGACGGGAGGCGGCGCGCGAGCGGTGGCGGCGCCTGCCGGGTCCGGGCGACCTTCCGCATGACGCGTGCGCGCAGCAGGTCCGGCGGGCGGCGGGACGCGGCGAGCGCCAGCCGGGCGGTGGTCTCGCGGAGCCCGGCGGTCTCGGCGGCGCAGGACGCGCAGGCCCGCAGATGCCGCTCGAAACGGCGCCGCTCGGGGGCGGTGAGCGCGTCCAGCGCGTAGGGGCCGGCGAGGTCGTGCGGGTCGTGGGTCATGGCTGCACTCCCAGGCAGTCGCGCAACCGGATGAGTCCGTCGCGCATCCGGGTCTTGACGGCGGCGAGGCCGACGCCGAGCAGCTCGGCGACCTCGCGGTAGGTGTAGCCGCCGTAGTAGGCGAGCGTGATCGACTCGCGCTGGGTCTCGGTGAGGCCGCCCATGCAGCGCCGCACCTGCTGGTGCTCCAGCCGGATGCCGACCTCCTCGGCGACCTCGTCGTACTCGGGCCCGGGCGTCGCGGTGCGCTCCTGGCGGTCGCGGTCGGCCTGGCTGGACCGGATGCGGTCGACGGCACGGCGGTGCGCCACGGTCAGCGCCCACGACGTCGCGCTGCCGCGGTCCGGGCGGTAGTGCGACGCCTTGCGCCACAGCTCGACCAGCACGTCCTGCGCGATCTCCTCCGCCTGCGCCGGGTCGCGGACGATCCGCAGCGCCAGCCCGTAGACCGGCCCGGACAGCTGCTCGTACACCTGCGCGAACGCGTCCTGGTCGCCGCGCGCGACGCGGCCGAGCAGCGCGGCGAGGTCCGGCGGTCCGGCACCGGCCGCTCCGGGCCCGGGGGCCGGTTGGTTCGTCTTCACACCGGTGGTTCGGTGCGGACGGTCCACCGGATGGGTCGAAAGCGGGATCGGGATCCGACCCATCCACCCGCCGTGCGGCTCCGAACACCCGATGTGACAGCGAAACGAGCGACCGGACCATCGCGGTGGGTGACCGCGGCCCTGCGCGGGCTGGTGGCCGCCGCGGTCGCGCTGGGGGTCGCGGAGCTGGCCGCCGGGGCGCTCGGACGGGTGTCGTCCTCGCCGCTGCTCGCGGTCGGTGCGGGCTTCATCGACCTCACGCCCGTGTGGCTCAAGGACTTCGCGATCCGGCATTTCGGGAGCAACGACAAGACCGTCCTGCTGATCGGGCTCGGGGCCGGGATCACCGTCGCGGCGCTGGTCATCGGGCTGGTCAGCCGCCGGCACCTGATGATGGGCCTTACGGGGCTGGCCGCATTCGGGGCGGTCGGAGTCCTCGCGGCACTGACGAGGCCGGTCGCCGAGCCGGTGGACGCGGTGCCGTCAGCGGTCGGCGCGCTCGCCGGCATGGCGGCCCTGGCCCTGCTGGTGCGCGGTGCCCGCCCGTCCCCGGTCGCATCTCGCCCGTCTCCGGCCGCCGCCCGTCCCGCCCAGAGCACCGCTACCCCGGACAGCGGCGCAACCGAGGCCTCGGCGTCGGCGGAGAGCACGCTACGCCGTTCCGAGGACACCGGTGCCGGCATCGACCGCCGCCGCGTCCTGCTGACCAGCGCTGGTGCGGTCGGTGTCGCCGCGGCGAGCGGCGTGGCCGGGCGGCTGCTGCTGCACCGCGGCGACGTCTCCTCCGTCCGCGCGGACCTGAGGCTGCCGCGGCCGGCGAGCCCGGCACGTCCCGTCCCGGCGGGCGCGCAGGTGCCGGTGCCGCAGATGACGCCGTTCCACACGCCCAACAAGGACTTCTACCGGGTCGACACCGCGCTCACCCTGCCGCAGGTCGACCCGCGCGACTGGACGCTGCGGATCCACGGCATGACCGCCCGCCCCGTCGAGTTGACGTTCGACGACCTGCTCCGCGAGGCGCTGATCGAACGCGACATCACCCTGTCCTGCGTGTCGAACCAGGTCGGCGGCGACCTCGCCGGGAACGCCCGCTGGCTCGGCGCGCCGCTCGCGCCGCTGCTGCGCCGCGCCGGCATCCGGAGCGGCGCCGACCAGATCCTGTCGCGCTCGTCCGACGGCATGACGCTGTCCACCCCGCTGGAGGCGATCCTCGACGGCCGGGACGCGATGATCGCCGTCGGGATGAACGGCGCGCCGCTCCCGATCGTCCACGGCTTCCCCGCGCGTCTGGTCGTCCCCGGCCTGTACGGCTACGTCTCGGCCACCAAATGGGTCGTCGACCTTAAGGTCACCCGGTTCGCGACCGACCGCGCCTACTGGACGAAACGCGGCTACGCCGACCACGCCCCCATCAAGACGTTCTCCCGCATCGACGTCCCGAAGCCCCTCGCCGCCCTGAAAGCGGGACGGGTCGCCGTTGCCGGCACCGCGTGGGCGCAGCACCGCGGCATCGACGCCGTCGAATGGCAGGTCGACGACGGACCGTGGCGCCCGGCACGGCTCGCGCCCGTTCCCGGCCTGGACACCTGGCGGCAGTGGATCGCCGAATGGGACGCCGCGCCCGGCTCCCACACCCTGCGCTGCCGCGCCACCGACGGGACCGGCCGCACCCAGCCCGAACACCGCACGCCGCCCTTCCCGGACGGCGCGACCGGCTGGCATTCGGTGGTGGTCACCGTCACCTGACCAGCGCCGCGAACGCCTCGACCGCACGAGCAACGACCCATCGGTATCCGACACAAGGAGATCACCATGTACCGCACCCGTATCGCCGCCGGAGTCCTGGCCGCGGCCGCCGTCGCCACCGCGGCCGCAGCCTGCTCCGGTAACGACGACGGCAAGGACGGCGGCACCGCGGCCGCTCCGGCGAGCCCGGCCGCCCCGGCGACCACCGCGGGCGGCGGGCCGTCCGGCGGGCAGCCGTTCGGGCCCGCCTGCTCGGCGGTGCCCGCGTCCGGCAAGGGCAGCTTCAGCGGCATGTCCACCGACCCGGTCGCGACCGCCGCGTCCAACAACCCCGTGCTGTCCACGCTGGTCACGGCGGTGAAGAAGGCCGGCCTGGTCGACACGCTCAACTCCGCCAAGAACATCACCGTGTTCGCGCCCACCAACGACGCCTTCGACAAGATCCCGAAGGCGACCCTCGACAAGGTCCTGTCGGACAAGAAGACCCTCACCGGGATCCTCACCTACCACGTGGTCGGGCAGCCGATCACGCCGAGCGGGCTGTCGTCGGGCGACTTCAAGACCCTCAACGGCGCCATGCTCAAGACCAGCGGCTCCGGCGAGTCGTTCACCATCGGCGACAACGCCAAGGTGGTGTGCGGCGATGTCCACACCGCCAACGCCACCGTCTACATCATCGACACCGTCCTGATGCCCCCCAAGTGATCCGAGGCGTCCGGCGGCCGGGACCACACGCGTGGTCCCGGCCGGCTCCCGGTCCTCGCCTCGGTCTTGAGGCAGCCGAAAAGGTCGTCTGACGCCGCGGGCCGATTCGGCTTTGAGTTCTTAAAGCGGGGCGAGCCACGGCGGTGAGGTGAACGCGTTGCCGGGGTCGTAGGTCTTCTTGATGCCGGCGAGGCGGGCGCGTGTCGCGGGGGAGTAGGCGGCGCGGGCGCGGGCGGGGTCTTCGTCGAGGCCGAGGTGGTTGATGTCGGGGCCGCCGGCGGACAGGTGGAGCAGGCCGGCGAGTCCCTTTTCCGTCCAGGCGCGTTCTGCGGCGCCGTCGCCGTCTGGGCTGGTGGAGAAGACGGGGACGAGGAAGACCGGGCGGCCCTGCACGTCGTCGGGAAGGGCGGGGACGGGAGGCGCGCAGGTGAGGACGGCCGCCCAGTTGAGGTGCGAGGGAGCGTCCGCGGTGGCTTCGACGGCCTGCCAGAGCACATTGTGGGCGTCTTCGAGGCGGTGGATGAGCACGCCGGTGACCGGGCGGACGACGGGGAACAGCCGCATGCGGAATTCGGTGACGACGCCGAGCCCGGTTCCGGCGCCGCGCAGCGCCCAGTAGAGGTCGGGGTCGGCGTGGGGGCCGACGTCGCGGACGGCGCCGTCGGCGGTGACGACGGTGGCGCCGGTGAGGTTGTCGCCGGCAAGCCCGTGGAGGCGGCCGAGCCAGCCGAGGCCGGTGCCGAGGGAGAAGCCGGCCACGCCGACCTTGGACACCGATCCGCCGGTGGTGGCCAGGCCGTGCTCCTGCAGGACGGGGTCGACCCGCCCCCAGCGGAGACCGGCGCCGAGGCGCGCGACGCGGCGTCCGGGGTCGACGGCGATGCCGGTCAGGTCGCGGACGTCGATCACGACGCCGCCGTCGGCGAGCGAGCGGCCGGCGAAGTTGTGCCCGCCCGCGCGGACGGTCAGCGGGAGGCCGTTGTCGTGCGCGTGACCGATGGCGAGGGCGACGTCATCGGTGCCGGCGCAGCGGGCGAGCAGGGCGGGACGGCTCTGGACGGCCTCGTTCCAGATGCGCCGGTGGTCGTCGTAGTCCGCGTCGCCGGGGGTGAGGAGCCGGCAAGCCGCTACCTGGACTTATGCGCTTAAGTGGAATCACTTAGGCGCTTAAGTTACGTTCTGGGATGCGGGGTGGTCAACACCGGAGGCGGAGAACATGAGCGGAAGGGCGCGGCGGGTCACCGCGGCCGACGTGGCCCGCGAGGCGGGCGTCTCCGCCGCCACGGTCAGCTACGTCGTCAACGACAAGCCCGGCCAGACGATCCCGCCCGAGACCCGCGAACGGGTCCTCGCCGCCGCCACCCGCCTGGGCTATGCCCCCTACGCGCCGGCGCGCACCCTCGCCCTGGGCGCGAGCAACCTCGTGCTCTTCGCGCACCGCGCGCCCATCGTCCCGCCCACCTACGCCCGCTACCTCGAAGCTCTGGCCGACGGCCTCCACGACCACGGCCTCGACCTGGTCTGGCAGCTCGGCTACGAGCCGTCCGCCGGGGCCCGCCATCCCGCCGCCGAACTCGCCCCCGCGGTGGTCCTGCACCTCACCGAACCCGACCCGGACGAGGCCGCCTACCTCGACCGGTTCGGCGCGCCGGTCATCGTCGCCCTGGCGTCCGCGCCGCTGCCCGACCGCCCCTCGGCGTTGCAGGTCCGCCACCTCGCCGAGCGCGGCCACCGCACGCTCGGCTACGCCGCCCACCCCGACCCGCGCCTGGCCGCCTTCGACCGCTCCCGCTACCAGACGGTCCGCGAGACCTGCGCCTCCCTGGGCCTTCCCGCGCCGTCCGCGCGCACGATCCCGCTCGGCCGCGACGCCGCCCGCCAGGCCGTCGCGGATCTCCTGGCGACGGGCGTCACCGGCATCTGCGCCTACAACGACGAGATCGCCTTCGCCGTCCTCGCGGCCCTGTCCGACCTGGGTGTGGACGTCCCCGCTCGAGCCGCCGTCGTCGGAATCGACGACCACCCCTTGGCGGCCCTGTACACGCCCTCTCTCACCACGATCAGCCTGGACGACCCCGCCACCAGCGCGGCCGACCTCGTCCGCCGCATCGCCGCCGCCCGCACCGGCGCCCCCATCCCGCCGTCCGCCCCGGCCCCGCCGGCACGCCTCATCCCCCGAGCCTCGACCTGACCCGTCTCGATCCTGCGGCTGGCTATGTTCGTATGTACGTAACGTGAGACATAGGGGTGCACGGGGATGTCACTACGCCATGCGCTGCTGGCGATGCTCGACGCGGGGGCGATGACCGGTTACGAGCTGGCCAAGACCTTCGACCAGTCGGCCAACCGGGTCTGGCACGCCACGCATCCGCAGATCTATACCGAGCTGCGGAAGCTGGAGCGGGAGAAGCTGGTGGCGGCGCGGGAGGAGCCGCGCGGGCCGCAGGGCAAGGCCACCAAGCGGGCCTACACGCTGACCGAGGCGGGCTACGAGGAGCTGAGCCGCTGGGTCTCCACGGTGGAGGAGCCGACGCTGCCCCGCGACGCCACCTATCTGAAGGCGACCTACTTCGAGTACGCGTCGCCCGACATCGTGCGGGAGCAGTTCGCGACGCACCTGGCATACCACACCGAGCAACTGCGCCGGTGGGAGTGGCACGTCGAGCAGTTGCGGTCGCGTGGCACCGACCTGATGCAGCGCCGCCTGGCCAAGGCTCCGGAGAGCCGGCATGCGGCCATCGTCGCGTACAAGGTGCACGTGTACGAGGGCATGGCCGAGCGAGCCCGGGCCGAGGTGGCCTGGGCGGAGCGCGGGCTGGCCCTGGTGGAACGGCTGGAGCAGGGCTGAATTTATGTAAGCAGATACGTAAATATTGACATACATCCGCCCTCCTGTTTAGCGTGAGCCCCCTCACGCCCCGTCGGCGTGCGCGAGCTCGAGCTGGCGAAACGCAACATCAGGAGGCCCCATGCCCACCCCCGCGAGAGAGGTCAACGGCCGCACGGCCGTGGTGACCCTCACGTATCTCGGGTTCGCCCTGCAGCTCGTCCAGGTCGGCCTGCTGCCCCTGCTCACCACGATCGGCGGCGCGCTGCACGCCTCACCGGTCGGCACCGCGTGGATCCTGACCTCCGGCCTGATCTCGGGCGCGGTGTTCCTGGCGGTGCTGACCAGGCTCGCCGACCTGATCGGCAAGCGGCCGGTGATCCTGCTCGCGATGGCCCTGGTGCTGGCCGGATGCGTGATCTGCAGCCTCGCCACGAGCCTGGCGGTGATGATCATCGGCCGTGTCCTGATCGGGGCCCAGCTCCCGATGCTGGCGCTGCCCGAGGCCATCGCGAGCGACACCATGTCGCCGCGGCGAGGGCAGACCGCCATCTTCTCGATCCACGTCGGCACCGGCCTCGGCGTCGCGGGCGGCCTGCTGCTCGGCGCGCTGGTCGGCGCGCACCCCGACAACTGGCGGCTGTTCTTCATCGTCAGCGCGGTCGCCGCGTTGATCGCCCTGGCCGCGACCGCCGTGTTCGTCCGGGACTCCGACGCGCGCGCCACCGGCGGCCTCGACGTTCCCGGCGCGCTGCTGCTCACCCTCGCCCTGGTCGCGTTCCTCCTCGGCCTGAGCGAGGGCCCGGCCTGGGGCTGGGGATCGGCCCGGGTCGTCGGGCTGCTGGCCGGCGGGGCCGTGCTCGGCGGAGTCTGGTGGCTGGTCGAGCGGTCGGCGAAGAAGCCGCTCATCGAGGTCTCCTACCTGCTGCGCCGCGACGTCGGGCTGCCCTACGCGATGACCTTCCTCATCGCCGTCGGCGTCTACGGATCGCTGTCGGCCATCACCCGCCTCGCCCAGACCCCGACGGCCTCGGGCTTCGGATACGGGTGGACGGCGCTCGCCGCCGGCTGGTACGCGCTGCCCCAGGCCGTCGGCAGCGTGCTCGGCATCGTGGTGCTGCGCACGGCCCGCCGGCGCGGCCTGGTGCCGGCCGCCTCCATCGGCTTCGCGCTGATCGTCGTCGGCTTCGCCGCCTTCGCGCTCGGCCACGCGCACGCCGGCGCCACCCTGCCCGCGCTGGTCTTCGACTCCTGCGGCCTGGCGGTGACGCTCGCCGCCACCCAGTTGCTGGTGGTACGTGCCGTCCCCGCGCACGAGTCGGGCATCGCGCTCGGCCTGTCGGTGGTGATGTACGCCGTCGGCAACTCGGTCGGCAGCGCCGTCTTCGGCGTCCTGTTCACCAGTCTCACCAGGCCCGGGGGCAAGCCGGCCCTCAGCGCCTACCTGACCGGCTTCGCGATCTGCGGGGCCTGCGCGCTGCTGGCCCTGCTGCTGTGCGTCCCGCTCGGCCGGCTCCGTGCCGCCGCCCCCGCCGTCACCACCGAAGGAGAACCCGCTTGACCCGGCTCAACCTGTCATTCGCCTGCGAGGACTACGACCGGATCCGCGCGCTGCGCGACGGCCGTGTAGTGCCCGAGGGCATCGACCTGAACGTCATCCCGCTCCCGGTCGAGGAGACCTTCTACCGCCAGGCGCGGTACCAGGAGTTCGACGTCAGCGAGATGAGCCTGTCCACGTACCTGCTCACGCTCGACCAGCCGTCGCCGCCCTTCGTCGCGCTGCCGGTCTTCCCTTCGCGGTCCTTCCGGCACCAGTCGATCTACATCAACACCGAGGCCGGCATCAGCGGCCCCGAGGACCTGCGCGGACGCCGGGTCGGCCTGCCGGAATACCAGCTCACGGCGTGCGTCTGGCAGCGCGGCATCATGGCCGAGCACCACGCCGTCCCGGTCGACTCCGTGCGGTACTTCACCGGCGGGCTGGTGCAGCCCGGCCGGATCGAGAAGATCGACCTCGACCTCCCGCCGGAGATCAGCGTCACCCCCATCGGCCCCGACCAGACGCTCTCGGCGATGCTGGCGGCCGGGGAACTCGACGCCGTGTACTGCCCGGGGCGGCCCGCCGGATTCGGCACCGACCCGCGGCTCGGCCGCCTGTTCCCCGACTTCCAGCAGGCCGAACGCGACTACCACCGGCGTACGGGCATCTTCCCGATCATGCACACCGTCGTCGTCCGGCGCTCGCTGTACGAGCGGCACCCGTGGATCGCCCGCTCGCTGACCAAGGCGTTCACGCAGGCGCTGGAGCCGGCCTACGCCGACCTGGCACAACGCAACGCGCTCAAGGTCATGTTGCCCTGGCTGGAGGAGCACTTGGCCGAGACGCTGGCGGCCCTGGGGCCCGGGTACTGGGACTACGGCCTGGAGGAGAACCGGCACGTCCTGGAGACCTTCTCCCGCTACTCCGCCGAGCAAGGCCTGACCGCCCGACCCCGGAAGGCCGAGGAGATCGTGCTCGGCCAGGCCGACGACGGATTCCTGCTCTGAAACGAACCGCGCCTGACCGGGGACGGCCCCCTGCACATCGAATATCCGATCCACACTTCGCTGATGGCGGCCCGGCCGGACGTCGGGTGCGTCGTCCACACCCACTCGAGCGCGGCGACCGCGTTCGCCGCGCTCGGCGAACCGCTCCGCGCCATCTCCCGTGACGGCGTCGAGTTCGCGGATCCGCCCGTCCCGGTCTTCACGCTGACCGGCAGCCTGATAAGAACCGCCGAACTCGGCGCGGCGCTCGCTGACACGGTGGGCGACGGTGTCGGCGCGCTGATCCCTCAACACGGCCTGGTCACGGTAGGCCCCGACCCGGCCACGGCGGTGATGCGTGCCGTCCTTCTGGACCGAGCGTGCCGCGTCCAACTCGACGCCATAGCCGCCGGGCCGCCGCTGGTCCAGCGGCGACGAGATCGAGCTGAAGAAGGCCGAGGTATGGCCGCCCGCGCAGATCCAGGCCGGCTACCAGTACCTGCTTCGCCAAACCGTCCGGTAAGCCACCCTCGCCGCCGAGGGGAAACGAAACCTGCGCTCATCCCAACCGGCAGGTTCTCGCGCTGAGACGGCCCGCCCGTCGGCGTAGCTCTGGGAGTTCCAGGCGGTCACTCGGGAGTGGGCCATTCCTCGGCCAGGAGCGCGTATGAGAGACCGTCGAGCCATCCCTTGGTGCGGTGAAGAGAGTCTTTCACCGTGTGCTGTTCGCGGCGCATCCCCACCCGCTCCATCAGCCGCCACGAGGCTTCGTTGTCGTAGAAGCAGTCCGCGTGCAGGCGGCGCAGGCCGAGCCTCCTGAAGGCGATGTCGATGAGGGCGCGTACCGCTTCGGTGGCGTAGCCTTTGCCGCCGTAGGAGGGATCGAGCGTCCACCCGAGCTCTCCATGGACGTTCTTCGCCTGGTCGGCGACCTCCCTCTGAGCCCACCCGTCTTGGATCGCCAGCGTCAGATCGCCGATCACCCGGCCGTCCAGTTCGACGACGAGCAGGTTCGCGAGCTGCTCCTCGCGGAGGAAACGCTCACGGTAGTCGTCGTACGTCACCGTGGCGGCAACGACCCATTCTTGGGTTTCCGGCAGCTGCCGGAAGACCCAGGTCGCGTCCACGTCGTCGGGGGTGGCCCGGCGCAACAGCAGCCGCTCGGTGGAAATCGGCCAGTCCAGCGTGTCAAGAGGATGGTGCATGGCCTCATGCTGGCAGAGAGCCCTGGTGGCACAAAACAGATTACTGCGGGCGGCGTCCCTACAACGACGCGGCGATCGATGCCGCGCTTGGCGGCGAGTTGCAGGGGCGCGTTCGGAATCGCTGCCGGCCCTCCGGTGAGGGCATCGATGTGAGACGGCAGCCGGCGCCATTGCGGCCGGTCGGCCGGGTCCTCCTCGTCCTGGGGGCGGGCCCGGTCCAGCAGGCTGGTGACGGTGTCGCGCGCGGGGGTGACGTCGCGCCGTTGAGTTGGGCAGAGCGCGCGTCCTCCTCTGCCATACCGGGCGGTTTCCGGCTCCTCGGCGGTGTGCCCGGGTTGTACTGTTCTCGCGTGCTCATGGGGCGGGATCGTGAGAGGGACCACCTCGCCGGGCTGCTCCGGGACGCGCGTTCCGGGCGCAGCGGCACGGTGGTGATCCGGGGCGAGGCGGGGATCGGCAAGACCTCGCTGCTGGAGCAGGTCGCGGCCGACGCCGGGGACATGCGGCTCATCCGCGGCGCGGGCGTCGAGTCGGAGAGCGAGCTGGCGTTCGGCGGGCTGCACCTGATGCTGCACCCTTTCACCGGCCGGTTCGACGCGCTGCCGGCGCAGCAGGCCGCGGCGCTGCGGTCGGCGTTCGGACTCGGCTCCGGGCCGGCCGGCGACCGCTTCCTGATCGGCGCCGCCACCCTCACCCTGCTGTCCGAGCTCGCCGCCGACCGCCCGCTTCTCTGCCTGGTGGACGACGCGCAGTGGCTCGACAACGCCTCGCTGGACGCGCTGCTCTTCGCCGCCCGCCGGCTCGGCGCCGACCCGATCTCCATGGTCTTCACGGTGCGGGACGGTGTCCGCCCGTTCCCCGACCGCGGGCTCGACGTCGTCCGGCTGGCCGGCCTGGACCGGGCCGCCGCGCAGGAGCTCGTTGCGGCGCACGCGCCGGAGCTGACCGTCCCGGTGCGGGAGCGGTTGCTGGACGAGGCGGCCGGCAACCCGCTCGCCCTCATCGAGCTGGCGCACGCCCTCAAGTCGCGGCCCGCCCGGCACGCCGGGCCGCTGCCGGTGGGCGGCAAGGTCCAGGAGAGCTTCCGGCGGCGGCTGGCCGAGCTGCCGGACGCCACCCGCCGGCTGCTCCTGGTGGTCGCCGCCGACGGCACCGCCGACCTGGGCGTCGTCCTGCGCGCCGGGGACGCGCTGGGGCTCGTCCCCGCCGACCTCGAACCCGCCGAGGAGGCCGGGCTCGTCGTCCTCGACGGGGAGGAGGTGCGGTTCCGGCATCCGCTCATCCGCGCCGTCACCTACCAGGACGCCGCGCACCACCGGCGGACCGCCGTCCATGGCGCCCTGGCCCGGGTCCTTACCGGCGACGAGCACGCCGACCGGCGGGCCTGGCACCGCGCGGCGGCCGCCACCGGCCCGGACGAGGACGTCGCCGCCGAGCTGGAGCGGGTCGCGCACCGCGCCGGGCGGCGCGGCGGGACGGCCGCGGTCGCCGCCGCCTACGAGCGCGCCGCGCGGCTCAGCACCGAGCCGGAGGGCAAGGCCCGCCGGCTCGTGCACGCGGCGCGGGCCTCCTACGACGCGGGCCGTCCCGACCAGGCCACCCGGCTGGCCGCCGAGGCCGAGCACCTCACCGGCGACGACGGGGTCGTCGCCGAGGCCACGTTCATCCGCGCCCAGGTCGCCTACGAGCGCACCTCGCCCGCCGCCGACGCGGAGCTCGCGCTGCAGGGCGCGGCGCTGATCGTGGAGAGCGATCCCGACCAGGCGGTGTCGATGCTGACGGAGGCGGTCTGGTCCGCGCGGGACGCGGGCGCGCACGGTCTCGTGCGGCAGAGCGTCGAGCTGCTGAGGAGGGTGAGGCCGCCCGCCGATTCGGCGAAGGCGCCGGTGGCGGGCGCCCTGATCGCCTATGGGCGGCGGCTCGTGGACGACGCGCCCGACGACGTCCGGCCGATGCGGGCGCTGTTCGAGGCGGCCCGGACCGGTGGGATCGAGGACGTCATCGAACGCCTCATCGGCGGTTTCATGGGCCTGCTCGTAGCGGACGACCGGGCCGCGACCGAGCTGCTCGAGCGCCTGGCCGCCGAGGCGAGGGCCGAGGGCGCGCTCGGCTGGCTGCCGTACATCTGCGAGGCGCTCGCGATCGGGCGGGTGCTGCTCGGCGACCTGCACGGCGCGGACGCGGCGACGGCCGAGGGCCTGTCGCTGGCCGCCGACATCGGCATGGACATGCAGGTCACCGCGATGACGTGCATCGCGGTCCGGCTGGAGTCGGATCCGGAGCGCAGCCGCGCCCTGGCGCCGGACGTCCTCGGCCATGCCGACGTGCATCCGACCAACGCGGCGCTGGCGTCCTGGGGCCTCGGGCTGCTCGACCTCGCCGAAGGGCACGCCGGGGAGGCTCTGGAGCGGCTCGACGCGGTGTGCTCCGGCCCGGCCCGGTACGACGTGCTGATCCGCGCTGTCCCCGACCACGCGGAGGCCGCGGTGCGGGCCGGGCGCCCGGACCTCGCCCGCGCCCATCTGCCCGCGTTCGAGGCTTGGGCCGCGGCCACGTCCTGCACGGCCCTGATCGCCCGGTGCCGCGCCCTCCTGGCCGAGGGCGACGAGGCGGACGAGCACTACCGCTCCGCGCTCGGCCTGCACGGCGACCGGGCCTACGATGCCGCGCGGACCAGGCTGCTCTACGGCGAATGGCTGCGCCGCCGGCGCCGCCGCACGGAGGCGCGCACGGAGCTGACCGCCGCCCGGAGCGCCTTCGCCCGGCTCGGCGCCGCCCCATGGGCCGAACGGGCCCGCGCCGAGCTGGAGGTGCTCGGCGACCGTCCGGCGGCCAGCGCCGAGGACGCCGATCCGCTGAAGCGGCTCACCCCGCAGGAGCTGCAGGTCGTGCGGCTCGCCGCCGCCGGGCTCAGCAACCGGGAGATCGGCGCGCAGCTCTTCCTGAGCCCCCGCACGGTCGGGCACCATCTCTACAAGGCGTATCCGAAGATCGGCGTCACCCGCCGCATGGAACTGGCCCGCCTCGTATCGGACACATGACTTAGCCGCGCCGCCGCACCCGTGCGGCAACCCCTGTGCGAGACCGTGCTCCGAGCGCTCATCCGCCTTCTGACCTGCGCCGTCCAACTCCCGTCCGGCGACCGATGCGGGCCGTCCGCCCGCGCTCCTACCGTCGACGCCATCACCAGAACACCTCGGACGGACGGAGAACGGCCATGCTTCTGGAGAACAAGACCGCGGTCATCTACGGCGGCGGCGGCGCGATCGGCGGCGCCATGGCGCGCGGCTTCGCCGCCGAGGGCGCGCGCGTCTTCCTCGCCGGCCGCACCCCGGCGACGCTCGACGCGGTCGCCGAGGACATCCGGGCCGCCGGCGGCCTCGCCGAGACGGCCCGCGTGGACGCCCTGGACGGCGACGCCGTCAACGGCTGGGTCGACTCCGTCGTGGCGACCGCCGGCAGCGTCGACGTCTCGGTCAACGTCATCTCCCACGAGACGCTGTTCGGCCCGCTGATGGAGCTGCCGGCCGACGCCTTCGCCCGGTCCCTGGAGAAGATCGCCCGCACCCTCATGCTGACCACGCAGGCCGCCGCCCGCCACATGGTCAAGCAGGGCTCGGGCGTGATCCTGCACTTCGGCGGCTCCGACAGCGGGAACCGCTCGCCCGGCCTCGGGAACGTCCAGGTCGGCTGCGAGATGGTCGAGGCGATGCGGCGGCAGTGGGCGTGCGAGCTCGGGCCGCACTCGGTCCGCGTCCTGTCGATGAAGACCGGGGGCGTGGCCGAGTCCATGCCGGACGGGCCGGAGATGGCCCCGGTCAAGCAGCAGATGGTCGACGCCACCCTCCTCAAGCGCGCCACCACCCTGGCGGACGTGAGCCGCATCGCCGCCTTCCTGGTGTCCGACCACGCCGCCACCATGACCTCGACGCAGGTCAACATCTCCGCCGGCGCCCTGGTCGACTGACCGGATCCGCGCCCCGCGACCCCGCCGGTGAACGGCACTGGCGGGGTCGCCGGCGCGTCAGGCGGCGGTGCGTTCGCCGGCGGGGCGGCGGCGGAGGCTCGCCTGCTGGAGGGCCGGCGGCACGTAGGCCTGGTCGAGCGTCCCGACGTCGGTGCCCGGCGGGACGATCTCGTCGATCCGGTCGAGGACGTCGTCGGTGAGCGCCACGTCGATGCCGGCGAGAAGGTCGTCGAGGTGGCTCATCGTGCGCGGTCCGACGATCGCGCTGGTCACGCCGGGATGAACGATCGTGAACGCCATGGCGAGGTGGGTCAGCGGCAAGCCCGCCTCGCCCGCGAGCGAGACGAACCGCTCGACGGCGTCCAGGCGGCGCTCGTCGTTGAGGTGCTTGAAGAGCCCGGCGCGGCGCAGCTCGTTCTGCCGGCCCTTGCGGACGCGCCCGGTGAGCAGCCCCTGCCCGAGCGGGCCCCACACCAGAGTGCCCATCCCGTAGTGCTCGGCGACCGGTAGCACCTCGCGTTCGATGCCGCGGCTGAGCAGCGAGTACGGCGGCTGCTCGGTGCGGAACCGTTGCAGGCCGCGCCGTTCGGCGACCCACTGGGCTTTGACGATGTCGGACGCCGGCATGTTGGACGTCCCGATCGCACGGACCTTCCCGCTGTGGATCAGGTCGGACAGCGCGGAGAGCGTCTCCTCGATGTCCGTCGCGGGGTCCGGCCGGTGGATCTGGTAGAGGTCGATGTGGTCGGTCTGCAGGCGCCGCAGCGAGTTCTCGACCGCGGTCATGATCCAGCGCCGGGAGGCGCCCTGCTGGTTGGGGTCGTCACCCATCGGGCGGCTCACCTTCGTCGCGAGGACGACATTGTCTCGTCGCCCCTTGAGCGCCTTGCCGACGACCTCCTCGGAGTCGCCGTAGGCGTCGGCGGTGTCGATGAGGTTGATCCCCGCGTCCAGCGCCTTGTGGATGATGCGGGCCGAGTCGTCGGGGTCGGAGTTCCCGACGGACGTGGCGAACATCAAGGCGCCGAGCCCATAGGGGCTGACCTTGATGCCCGTCCGGCCGAGCGTGCGGTACCGCATGCGGATCTTCCCTTCTTCGCGACCGAACGGTCTGCGATGCCGATGAATCAGCGGAAGGCGGATGGACTGTCATGCAGATGCCGCGTGAGGCACGCGACACCTGTCCTCGTCTCGTGGCACCGGCGAGGCACCGCCGGTCCGCCGAGCCGGCTTCCAGCGTGCGGCGGTGCGGGGATCGGCGGGAGAGACGTCCTTATCCGGGGACGGGCCGTCCCTGGCTGCGCCCGGCGTCCCCGGACATCATGGAGGTGTGGACAGAACCGAACTGGCCGACTTCCTGCGCCACTGCCGTACCCGGCTCGCCCCCGCCGACGTGGGACTGCCGCAGGGCGTGCGGCGCCGCACCCCGGGGCTGCGCCGCGAGGAGGTGGCGCAGCTGGCGGGCATGTCCACCGACCACTACACCCGGCTGGAGCAGGCCAGGGGTTCACGCCCGTCCCGCCAGATGCTCTCCGCCGTCGCCCGCGCGCTGCGGCTGACCAGCGACGAACGGGACCACCTGTTCCACCTCGCCGGCGAGCAGCCCCCACGCAACCGGTCGGCCACCGATCACGTCCGCCCCGGCCTGCTCCTCCTCCTCGACCGGCTGACCGACACTCCCGCCCAGGTCGTGAACGACGGCGGCGACATCCTCGCGCAGAACCCGATGGCCAAGGCGCTCCACGGCGACGCCTCCGCCCTCCCCGAAGCGCAGCGGAACATCGTCTGGCGTTACTTCACCGACCCCCGCGCGCGGGAACTGTTTCCGGCCGAAGACCATGACCGCGCCGCCCGCGTGGCGGTGGCGGACCTGCGCGCCGCACTCGCCCGCCGCCCGCACGACGCGCGGCTCACAACGCTCGTTCGCAGGCTCCGCGCCCGCAGCGCCGAGTTCGCCGCACTGTGGGACGCCCACCACGTCGCCGTACGCCGCGCCGACACCAAACGCTTCCAGCACCCCATCGTCGGCCTGCTGGAACTGGACTGCGAGGTAGTGCTGACCCCAGAGCACGACCAGCGGCTCGTCATCCACACCGCCCGCCCGGGCACCACCTCCTACGAACGACTGGAACTACTGCGCGTCGTCGGCCTCCAAGACCTGACACGACCAGAGCCACAAGCGGACCACGGGCAGCGCCACCCGGCCCCGGTTCCTCCCCACCCGGCTCCTGGGACCAGGTAGAAATCACCGATTCGCGCAGGACGACAACGAACGCGGGGTCTCGCTCGTACTCAAGGACGGATTGCCGATCAGTTACGATCTTGCCTTGCGGTCTGACGGCTCTTCCGAATCGCGCACGGAGACTGCCCATGCCACAGGTAACGATCCTCAACCTGAGAGAATCCGATCCGCTGCCCGACATCGCGGAGGCTGTCAGGCGCGCTCTGACCAGCATGCCGGAACTCCAGATAAACGATCACGAAATCGACCTTGTCCCGGTCCTGGCTCCGGACTCCTTCGACGCCGTGACGACCAGGATCAACGTCGATCTGTGGGAGCACGAAGCCCGGACCAAAGAAGCGCTGCAAGAACTGGCGACTCGGGTCGCCCGGGCCTTCCAAACCGCAACCGGGACAAACCGAAAGGTGAAGGCGGTCATCCGCCCGTACGACGTGGGACGCAGCGGCTGGGTGTCATTGGGAGCCGATCAGCGCGCCTGCGACTGATCGAGGCCACCCAGCGTCCGGCTGGGCATCCCTTCTGCTTCAGATCGGCCTGGCCTTGCTGGGTGCGGCGTGAGTCTGCAGCAGGTCGTCGACCCCGCGCAGGAAGGTCTCGCAGATCAGGTGGGGGTCGAAGAGGCAGCCGGCGGCCATGGCGCCGTCGCGCAGCATCACGAAGTGCCGGGCGGCGGGTTCGGCGGGCGTCTCCCCGATGCGTGCCAGCAGTTCGGTCACGGTGTCCAGGAACCATTGCCGGTGGGCGAGGACGGCCTTGTGCACCGGATGATCGGGATCGGGGTATTCGGCGGCGGCGTTGAGGAACGCGCATCCCCGGAAGCCGGCGGACCCGATGCCCTGCGCGATGGACTCGCCGAGGGCCCGGACGGTGTCGGCCGCCGCCAGTCCGCGTGAGACGGCATCGTCCACCTGGGCGCGCGTGGCCTGGTCGACTTCGGCCAGATAGGCGAGGACGAGGTCCTCCTTGCTGGAGAAGTGCCGGTAGAGGGTGGCCCGCGTCACCTGGGCCTCCGCGACGATCCGGTCGATCCCGACCGAGTGGATCCCCTCCGTGTAGAAGATCCTCGTCGCCGTGGCGAGCAGGCGGGAGCGCGCCTCTGAGGGTCGGCCTGCCGATTCTTGCCTCATGAGGCACATCCTAGCGAGAGGTAGAACGTTCGGTCTTGACAGGTGCGCGACGACGCTGCGACTCTGAGCGAGACAGAACGTTCGTTCTCCCTCGAAGGGGCTACTGTGACCACCATCGCTTCGCGCGGCATCGCCGGGACCGCTTTCAGCCTGCGGCGGCTGTACTTCGTCCGCTTCGGATTCGCCATCGTCTGGGCGCTCGCGATGTTCACGACGGCCTCGGACCTGGGCCCGTTCGCGGTCGCCCTGCTCGTGCTGTATCCGCTGTTCGACGTGGCCGCCGCCGTCATCGACGCCCGCGCGTCGCGCACCACCGGGTCGCCCGTGCTGCTGTACGTGAACGTCGCGGTCAGCCTGCTCACCGCCGCCGGCGTGGCCGTCGCCTGCGCGTCCGGCATTCCGGCGGTCCTGCGGGTGTGGGGCGCCTGGGCGATCGTGGCCGGGCTGGTCCAGCTGATCGTGGGCGTCACCCGCCGCACGATGGGCGGCCAGTGGCCCATGATCATCAGCGGTGCGGTCTCCGTGCTCGCCGGCGGCTCGTTCATCGTCGGCGCCTCCGCGGACGACCCGACCCTGACCAGCGCGGCCGGTTACGCCGTTCCCGGTGGCATCTTCTTCCTGATCTCGGCCATCCGTCTCGGCCGGGCCGCGAACGGGGCCCGGCACAGCGTCAACCCGTGACCCGGAACCGCCGCGTTCACGATCCGCCTCGAACCTTCATACAGACACAAGCGTCTATATGGGCATGGTTGCCTCACAGGACGAGGAAGCATGATGCGGACTCCACGGCGGATCGCCGGACTCCTGGCCGCCCTGCCCCTGGCCGCCCTCCTGACGGCCACCGGGTCGCCGCAGGCGCTGGCCGACCCCGCCTACCAGGAACTGTGCGCCGGCCCGGTCGCCGAACTCCAGGCGATCCAGGCGCGCATCCGAGAGCACAACGCCCGCCCCCACACCGGTCCCTACAGCGCGGCGGCCGCCGCCTACGACGCCGAAGCGGCCACCTTGAGGGGTGAGCAGAACCGCGCCCTCTCGCGGCTCATGGCCTGCGAGCGGGGTCTCGACCAGATGCAGGCCAGGTATCCGAGATCGACCATCATGAGCCCGTCGGCGGACGACGTCACCAAGATCGAGACGGCGCTCAAGAAGGTGACCGACGCGGAGAAGCAGGCCGCCACGCGCTGGAACGCCAAGACCTACGACTACCTCAAGTACGGACAGGGAAAGAGCGGGATGACCAAGCGGGTGGACCGGCAGCCCGCCAAACTCCCGCCGTCCGTCTACAGCGTTTACAAGGCGCTCGACCAAACGCGCCCCACGTTCCCCAAGACCGCCTACCTGCAAGGAGTGCAGGCGCCGAAGACGGGAACGCCCGACCCCGCCTATCCGCCTTCGAGCGGCCGGGTGGTCAACAGCACGCACATGGACCACATCGTCCCGCTGCGGCGGCTCGTGTCCATGCGCGGCTTTCTGAAACTGACCCCCGGCAACATGTACATCGTCGCGAACTCGCCCGCCAACGGCCAATGGCTCTCCGGCTCGG
Organism: Actinomadura sp. NPDC048394; assembly: GCF_040651755.1. Classification (NCBI taxonomy): domain Bacteria; kingdom Bacillati; phylum Actinomycetota; class Actinomycetes; order Streptosporangiales; family Thermomonosporaceae; genus Actinomadura; species Actinomadura sp. NPDC048394. Next base: position 77,542 of record NZ_JBEZJL010000024.1, read on the forward strand.
CGAACCTTTCCAAAGGCTCGGGAAGCGCGGCGCTCACCTCCGGCACCTCGCCCGCGTGGAGGCAGCAGCAGGCCCGGCTCCGGGAGAAGGCCGAAACCGAACTCCAGGAACTCATCGACGCCCTGCTCAAGAGCCAGAGGAGCTGACCCGAGATGTACGACCAGATCCAGAACCCGGGCCCGCCGCTCCCGCCCGCCCCAGGGCACGGCCAGCGGCGCCGCAGGTTCGTGCTGCTCGCTGGAGCGCTCACCGCGCTGGCCGTGTTCACCGGAGCCGCCGTCTACGGCGTCCACTGGTGGACGCACCGGGACGAGAGGCAGGTCAGCAGCGCGGTGACGGAGTTCGCGCACGCTGTCGACCGTGAGGACTCGGCCACGGCGCTCGGCCTCATGTGCGCGGAGGAGAAGCAGAGCGCCGTCGAGTCCGGAGCCTCCACGACCGACCACGGCCTCGCCTCCCGCTACGAACGGCCGGTGAAGACCTCCGACATCAAGATTTCCGGTGACCTGGCCCGGGCGCGGCTGACGCGCCCCTCCCAGCAGCCCGCAACTCTCTACCTCCGCAAAGAGGGCGGGACCTGGAAGCTGTGCGACCCGGAGCGGCAGAGCCCGCCGCAGTGATCCGAGCCCCGGCGCCCTTGCCGGACCGTCCCGTGGGCCGGTTCGGCAAGGGCGCCGCGGCCCACGGACGGCGACCGTGCACCGTCGTGGAAAGGCCCGGGAAGTGGGCGCGGCCTGCCATGCCCCCGTCCGGTGAGCACGGCTCTCGTCACCTCCGGCGGCGCTTCTGACGGCGCTGCTTGGTGGGGGAGCGCTGTTGCGGTGCCTTCTTACGGGCGGGTTCTTGCCGGGGATTGCGGCCACGGGAGCTGTTGGGAGTGCGGCCGCGGACGATGCCGATCAGTTCCTCCATGAGATCGGTCGTCTCGACATCGAGCCAGGCCAGGCCGATCTGGGACTGAGGAGCATCGGTCACGGGTCGGTAGGTGACGTCTTTGCGGTGATGGAGGCGGGCCAAAGACTGCGGGACCAGTAGGACGCCGGCTCCCGACGCCACCAGCCCGATCGCGCCGGCGGTGCTCTCCGGACGGGTGAAGGCAGGCTGCCCGGGGCGATCGTCCCAGGTCAAGACGTCGTCGAGCGGCTCGAACACGTCCTCGTCGGCGAGATCGGCGAGCTCCACCTCCTCCACCGCGGCCACCGCGTGATCCTTGGGCACCACGACCACGGTCGTCTCCAGGTACAGCGGGATCACATGGAGGCCCTCGCGGTCGACGGGCAGGCGGACGAACGCCGCATCCACGCCGCCGTTACGCAGCAGGGGGACGACCTCGGCCGCCGGCGTCTGCAGCAGGCGAAGCGGCACCTCCCGGACCCGCTCGGCCCACACCCCGGCCCACTTCCCGGGCGTCACGCCCGGCACGTAGGCCAGCCGGAACTCACCATCGGTCACTCCGCCACCCTAGTCGCGTCCAGGCGATGCCCTCCCGCTGGCTACCCTTGAGGTCATGGGCACGTCCAAAGCAAAGACCCCGCAGACCATGAAGCCCGCGACCGCGGCCAAGAAGCTGGGGATCCTGCTGTCGGCAGCACCCGCCGAGTTCCAGGAAGGTCCCGTCTCCCGGGACGAGCTGAACGCGCTGCAAGCCGACCCGCCCGCATGGCTGACGAACCTGCGTCGTGAGGGTCCGCACCCTCGCCAGGTCGTCGCCGCCAAGCTCCGCGTCTCCATCTCGGGTCTGGCCCGCGCCGGCATCACGGGCCCCCTGACCACGGCCGAGATCGAGAACCTGAAGGCCGAAAGGCCCGACTGGCTGGACCGCGAGCAGGCCGTCCAAGCCGAGGTCCGCAAGGAGGAGCTCCGCCTCAAGCAGCAGCGCGCCAAGGCCTGACCCACGCGGCGCCGCCGGCGCCGGGCCGCATCGACAGGTCAGGTTCCCGGCTGCGGGGACGTGGGCGCCCAGCGGTCCGCCAGCAGCCTGAAGCTGGGCACATCGTCGAGCGATACCGAGTATTCGTAGGTCCGTTCATAGCCGATGCCACTGATGCGCCACGCGCCGTCCGCGCAGCGCCGATACGTCTCCTCGTAGAAGGCGGATCCGCGGATCAGCACCCGGAACGCCTTGGCGATGACGGTGTCCTCCAGGCACCAGGTGCCCTCGGCCCGGTCGCCGTCGACCCGGATCTCGGGCTGGCCCGCGAAATGCACCGTGGTGATCTCGGGACCGAGGTTGTCGCGCATGTAGTCGACGATGGCGTCGCGGCCCTCCAGGCGCAGCGGCCCGCCGACCGCGCGGGTCCCGTAGGCGCCCAGGGCGTCCTCGGTGAGGGTGTCGGCGAACCCGTCCCAGTCCTTCAGGTCCAGGCAGCGCAGGTAGCGGTACTTGACCTGACGGATCTCTTCCAGGGCGTTCAGATCCATGCGACGTAGCCTGCTCGCCCCCGCCGCCATTGACAAGGACGTGTCCCGATGCCCGAGACGGTCTCCCGCTCGGCGTTCGGCGCATCGGCCACGTAGCCGTGCCGGACTCGGTCCAGTGCTTCACGTGGTCGACAGTGAGGTGCGCTCACCGGGTTCGGGTAGGTGGCCGTGCTCGAAAAGGGAGCGCCCCGCTCTCACTCCCGACCGCACTTTGCTTTGGCGTGTGGAAATTGGCTTTCCTGTTTCGGTGTGTGCGCTGCGGCATCGCCTACAGTGCTGCTGAAGGCTTTTTTAAGAAGCCTTCGATTGTGCTTAACGTGGCGACCGGCTTAACGTGCTGGCAGACGGCCCTTCGGTGAAGGTGAGGTCAGTGCATTGAGCGTACAGGCAGAAGCCGGACCACGGGATCGCGCCGTTTTCGGCGTGCCCTATGACCAGGTCTTCGTCGATGGCGAATTCGTTTCGTCGGACGCGGCGCGATTGAGCGTCCTCGCGAACGTCGTCTCGTACGGAACCGGGACCTTCGAGGGGATCCGCGCCACGTGGAACCAGGAGCGGGGGGACCTCTTTCTCCTGGAAGCGGCGGCGCACTACGAGCGGCTGGAGCGTTCCGCGCGGATCCTCGGCCTCACGCTGCCGTATCCGCCCGCGGAACTGGTGGCGGTGACCTGTGAACTGCTGCGCCGGAACGGCGTGCGCGCCGACAGCTACGTCCGCCCCTTGCTGTTCCTGGCCGGTGAGCAGCTCGCCGTCCGGATGCACGATTCGGGCGGCCGGCTGTGCATCCCGGCCACCCCGATGCCGGGCGACTACATCGACCCGCGGGGCATCCGCTGCATGGTGAGCACCTGGCGGCGCGCCACGGACGTCGCCGTGCCCAACCGCGCCAAGGTGATCGGGAGCTATGTCGGCCCGGCGCTGGCCAAGACGGAGGCGATCCGGCACGGGTTCGACGAGGCCCTGCTGCTGACCGCCGATGGCCATGTGGCCGAGGCGACGACATCGAACGTCCTGGTGCGTTCCGGGGACGAGTGGGCCACGCCGGCGGCGACCGACGACATCCTCGAGGGGATCACCCGCCGCCAGGTGACCGAGCTGCTCTCCGAGGACTTCGGCGTCACCGTCGTCCAGCGGCGCGTCCACCGCTCGGAGCTCTACGCCTGCGACGAGGCGCTGCTGTGCGGCACGGCCGCCATGGTCGTCCCGGTCATCGAGGTGGACGGACGCCCGGTCGGCGACGGGACGCCGGGGGAGACGACGCTGGCGTTGCAGCGCGAGCTGGCGTCGATCGCCCGTCGCGGCGGCGACCGGCACCACGAGTGGACCATTCCCGTATACGGCACCGAGGAGCAGGCGTGAACGAGTCGAACAGGCGGGCCTCGACCGGGACCGGGACGCCGAGCGCCCTGGACGACCTCGGCTCGATCCGGCCGCTGCGCATCTGGCAGGACGTCATCGCCCGGGTCATCGAGAGCGAGCTGATCACGCTGGCGGTCGTGGAGATCCCGCCCGGCGGCCTGGTGCCGGCGCATCGGCACCCGAACGAGCAGGTCGGGCTCTGCCTGGCGGGCTCCCTGCGGTTCACCGTCGGTGCGGAGACGGGGGAGTTCGGCCCCGGCGGCATGTGGAGGATCCACGCCGACGTGCCGCACGAGGTCCATGCCGGTGCCGACGGCGCCGTGGTCGTCGAGGCGTTCTCTCCCGTCCGGAGCGACTGGGAAGGGCTGGACCGGGCACCCGAGTCGCCTCCGCGCTGGCCGGCCGGATCATGAGAGCCCTGTCCGCGACGGGCGACGGCGGCCTGGTCGAGCTGGTCCGGGTGCCCGAGCCGTCCGCCGGCACCGGCGAGGTGTTGGTCGATGTCCAAGCCGTCTCGGTCAACCGCGGCGAACTGCACCGCCTGACGGGGGCGGCCGCGGGCTGGCGGCCGGGCTGGGACTTCGCGGGTGTCGTGGCGGACCAGGGGACGTCCGGCGCCGCGCCGGGAGCCGGCCGTCCGGCTCCCGGCACGCGGGTGTTCGGCATCGCGGACGGCGGGAGCTGGGCGGAGCGGGTCGCGGTCCCCGCGGCCAGGCTCGCCGTCGTCCCGGACGGGCTCCCGGTCGAGCGGGCGGCGGCGCTGCCGACCGCAGGCCTGACCGCATTGCGGGCGTTGCGCATGCACGGTGACCTCGCGGGGGCCGGCGTCCTGGTGACGGGGGCGGCCGGCGGGGTCGGGCGGTTCGCCGTCCAGCTGGCGCACCGGTTCAAGGCCGAGGTGACGGCCGTGGTCGGCCGGCCCGGCCGCCGCGAAGGGCTCGCCGCGCTCGGCGCCGCGGAGGTCGTCGTCGGCGTCGAGGGGCTGGAAGCGGGGTTCGACCTCGTTCTGGAGACCGGCGGCGGTGAGTCCCTGCGGGAGGCGCTCCGCCTGGTCGCGCCGCACGGCACCGTGGTCTCGTTCGGCAATTCCTCGCGCGCCTCGACGACGTTCTCGGTGAGCGACTTCTATCCGAAGGAAGCGGCCCTGCGCGGCTTCTATGTGCTGAACGACCTGGACGGCCCCCGCACCGCGGACGACCTCGCCTATCTCGCCGGGCTGGCCGCCACGGGCGAGCTGGCGGTGGACATCGCGGCCATGAGCGATTGGCGGGACGCGCGGGCGATTCTTCACCGGTTGCGCGACCGGCGCCTGGCGGGGAAAGCGGTGCTCCTGGTGACAAGGGAAAAGCAGAGCTGATGGATCGCGATTTCGAGGGTCCGCATCGCGGCCGGCGAGGCTTTGCCGGATCCGCCGTCCGACTCGGGAAAGGCCGTTCCCCGGCAGCCGGGGAGGTCTTGAACCGCGGTTCTAGCATTGCGCCATGCTCGACGTGACGCGTTTGCGCGTGCTCCGGGAGGTGGCGCGGCACGGCTCTTTGACCCGCGCCGCGGAGGCCCTCTCCTTCACCATCTCCGCCGTTTCCCAGCAGATCGCCGTGCTCGAACGGGAAGCGGGGGCGCAGCTGCTCGTGCGGCATGCCCGGGGCGCGCGGCTGACCGAGGCGGGACGGGTGCTGGTGCGGCACGCCGAGGCGGTCCTCGCCGAGCTGCGCGCGGCCGAGACGTCCCTGGCGGCCGTCGCGCACGGTACCGGCGGCCGGCTGCGGCTCGGGTCGTTCACCACGGCGAACGCGACGCTGATGCCCCGGGCGGTGAGCGCCTTCCAGCAGCGTTTCCCCGATGTGGAGGTCGACCTGACGGAGATCGACCGGGACGAGGCGATCGCCGCGGTCGCCATGTACGAGCTGGACCTCGCCCTGGTCTACGAGTTCCCCGTGGTGCCGCTGGAGGTTCCGGCCAACGTGGAGCTCAGCCCGCTTCTCGTGGATCCCCTGCACGTCGCGCTTCCGCTCGGGCACCGGCTCGCGGACCGCGAGCGGCTCCGGCTGACCGACCTCGCCGAGGACCGCTGGATCCAGGGCGTGCACCACGGCTCGACCATCGACGTCCTTCCGCGCGCCTGCCGGAAGGCGGGTTTCGAGCCGCGGATCGCCTTCCGCACCGACGACCAGATGACGGTGCGCGGTCTCGTCGCGGCGGGGCTGGGCGTCGCCCTCGCCCCGTCGCTCACGCTGCCGGCGACCCCGTCCGGCCTGGTGGTGCGCCCGCTGAGCGAGCCGTCCCTGACCCGGACGGTTTCGGCGGCCACGCCGGCCGGCGAGTACCGGCTGCCGTCCTCGTCGATCATGATCGAGCATCTTCGCCGGGTCGCCGCCGGGCTGGGACCGCACTGCCGGCCCGTCGCGGAGCCCGAGCGGCATGCCGTGCGCCCTGGTCATCGGCTACAGACAAGAGGGGGCGAATATGTTTGACTGGGTCAATGAATTTCGCGCCGGGGCCCGCCGTGCGGTCGCGTGACGGCGACCTCGTCGGCGAGGCGCGGGCGCTCGGCAGGATGTACCGGTATCTGGTGGACGGCCTGCGGCTCAGCTGGGAGAACGCCCCGTACTCCGTGACCGAGGGCTGGGTGATCGTCGAGCTGGCGCAGCGGGACGTCACCGAGGTGATGGAGCTGCGCCGGCGGATCGGCATGGATCCCGGCTACCTCAGCCGCGTCCTGGCCCGGTTCCAGGCCGACCGGTTGATCACCAGAGCCAGATCGCCCGAGAACCGGCGCTTCCAGACGGTCCGGCTGACCCGGCGCGGCCGGGCCGCCTTCGAGGCCATCGAGGACCGCATGGCGGAGGCGCTGCGCGTCCGGCTGAGCGCGTTCCCGGAGAGTGACCGGCGGCGGATCGCCGAGGCGATGACGTCGATCAGCGGCGCGGTCGAACGTGCCCTTGGAGGTCGATGTGCCCTTTGAAGCCGACATGCCCTTTGAAGCCGATGTGCCCTTTCAAGCGGTCGAGCGGCAGCCCGAATTCCCCGCCATCGAGGAGCGCGTGCTCGAACGCTGGCGGGTCCGACGGGTGTTCCGGCGGGCGATCGAGCGCACTGCGGACGGCCCGCCGTTCACGTCCTACGACGGACCCGCCACCGTCGGCGGGAGCCCGGGACTGCGGCACGTCCAGGCGCAGGTGTTCAAGGACATTTTCCCGCGCCACCGAATGATGAAGGGCGCGCACGTCCTTCGGACTGCGGGCCATGGATGCCATGGGCTCGGCATCGAGGTCGAGGTCGAGGAACGGCTTGGAATCGACCGGAAGAGCCGGATCGAAGAGTCCGGGATCGCGGAATTCAACGCGCAATGCCGGGCCGCCGTCACCCGCTCCATCGCCGAGTTCGACCGGCTCACCCGGCGGATGGGGTCCTGGGCCGACGTCGAGCGGCCCTACTCCACGATGTCCACCGAGTACGTCGAGAGCGTCTGGTGGTCGCTGAAGACCCTGTTCGAGAAAGGCCTGATCTACCGCGAGGAGCGAGTCGCTCCGTACTGCCCCCGGTGCGGCACCGCGCTGTCCGATCACGAGACGGCCCAGGGGTACGCGCAGACCGACGACCCGAGCGTCTACGTCCGCTTCCCGCTGCTGGACGGCCCCCTGGCGGACGAGGGAGCCGACCTGCTCGTTTGGACGACCATGCCGTGGACGCTCGTGCCCGCCACGCTCGCCGTGATCGGAGAGCACATCCGGTACGTCCTGGCCGCCGGAGGACAGGCGGGTGACCGTCCGGTCGTCATGGCCGCGGACCGCGTCGGGACGGTGCTCGGCGACGGAGCCCGGGTGATACGGGACGTGCCCGTCGCGGACATCGCCGGAGCCCGCTACAAGGCACCCTTCGACTTCGTCGGTCCCGGGTCCGCCGACGATCCGGACGGCGACCCCGCCTCATGGCGCTTCGTCGTGACCGCCGACTTCGTCAAGGTGAACGAGGGGACCGGGGTCGTGCACACCGGCGCGGCCTTCGGCGAGGACGACATGCGGGTCGCCCGCGAGCACGGCGTCCCGGTGGTCAAGCCGGTGCGGCCCGACGGCCGGTTCGACGACAGGGCCGGCCCCTACGCGGGCATGTACGTCCGGGACACCGACGAGCGGATCGTCGAGGACCTCCGGGACGCCGGCCTGCTCCTGCACGCGGGCGTCCACCGCCACACGTACCCGTTCTGCTGCTGGTGCGCCACCCCGTTGCTGTACTACGCCACGCCGTCCTGGTACGTCGCGACCACCCGCGTCCGGGACCGGATGATCGAGGGCAACGCCGGGATCGACTGGCGGCCGCCGCACGTCCGCGACGGCCGCTACGGCGAATGGCTGGCCGGCAACGTCGACTGGGCCCTGTCGCGGGAGCGCTACTGGGGGACGCCGCTGCCGTTCTGGTGCTGCGACGCCTGCGACCACGTGATCGCCGTCGGATCGCTCGCCGAGCTGGCCGGGCTCTCGGGAAGGGATCTCACCGGGCTCGATCCGCACCGGCCCCATGTCGACGAGGTGACGATCCCCTGCGACCGGTGTCCCGGCGGCGTGCTGCGCCGCGTCCCCGAGGTCGCCGACGCCTGGTACGACTCCGGCGCGATGCCGTTCGCGCAGTTCGGCCACCCGCACACGGCCGGCGGCGAGGAGCTGTTCACCGCCCGGTTCCCCGCGGATCTGGTCTGCGAGCCGATCGATCAGACCCGCGGCCGGTTCTACGCCTTGCAGGCGGTGGGGACGTCGCTGTTCGGGCACGCCGGTTTCCGTCGAGCGCTCTGCCTTGGACCCGTGTCCGGCGCGGACGGCCGCGGCCCGCAGGAGTTGATCGACGAGCATGGCGCCGACGCGCTGCGCTGGCTGCTCGCCACCGACGGCCCTCCCTGGCAGCCGCGGCCGGTCTCCGCCGAGCGGCTTCGAGAGATCACCCGGAAGACGATCCTCACCCTCTGGAACACCTATTACTTCTTCGTCACCTATGCCGGCCGCGCCGGATGGACGCCGCGACACGGCGTCCCTCCGATCGCGCGGCGGCCGGTCCTTGACCGCTGGATCCTCGCGCGGCTCGCCGAGGCGACCGAGCGGACCGACGCGGCCCTCACGGACTTCGACGCGGCGGGCGCCGGCCGCGAGCTCGCCGCCTTCGTCGACGACCTGTCGAACTGGTACGTGCGCTGCAGCAGGAGCCGCTTCTGGAACGAGGACGGCGAAGACGGCGAGGACAACGAGGACGGCGAGGACGCGGGCGCCGCGTTCGCCACCCTGTACTCCTGCCTGACGACCCTGGCCCGGCTCATCGCGCCGATGATGCCGTTCCTCGCCGACGAGCTCCACGAGAACCTGGTCCGCTCGGTCAGCGCGAACGCACCGGACTCGGTGCACCTGACCGGCTACCCGGCGCCGGACGAGAGCGCCCGGGACGCGGCCCTGTGCGAGGCCATGGCGGTCGCCCGCCGGCTCGTCACGCTGGGGCGCGACGCCCGCGCGACGGCGGGCGTCCCGGTGCGCCGTCCCGCGCGCCGGGTTCAGGTCACCGTGCCCGCGGACGCCCGGCGGCTGCTGCCCGAGGTGCGTCAGGTGATCGCCTCAGAGCTCAACGTCAGATCCGTCGAGCTCGGCATCGGCGCCGCCATGACCCGGACCCTCAAACCCGACTTCCGCGCGCTCGGCCGCGACTTCGGGAGCCGCACCAAGGCCGTAGCCGCCGCCATCGCGGGCGCCGACGCGGAGAAGGCCGTGGCCGAACTCGAAGCACGCGGGCACTTCACGGTGGAGCCGGACGGGGAGGCCGTCGCGCTGAGCGCCGGGCACGTCCAGATCGTCGAGCGGCCGGTGCGCGGCTGGCAGGTCTCCACCGACGGCCCGTACGCCGTGGCCCTGGACCTGGACATCGACCGCGAGCTGCACCTCGAAGGACTCGCCAGGGAGCTCGTCCGGCTGATCAACGACCTGCGGAAGCGGGAGGGCTTTGATCTCGCCGACCGGATCGCCGTCGACATCGCCCCCGTGGACGACCCCGACGGCGAGATCGGCGCGATGCTCTCCGTGCACGGCGAGGCGATCGCCCGCGACGTCCTGGCCCGCGCGGTCACCCATGACGGCGGCGCGGCGGGGGATTCGGCGATACGCCGCCGTTTCGACATCGGACGCGGCGCCGTCCTGGTCACCGTCCTGCGATGACCGCCGGCCGAAGCGGGCGACGCCCCATTCGTGATCGCGATGGAAATGCCCACCGAAACAGTCGTCGAGAGGATGCGCGATGACCGACGTACCGGATCACCGGCGAACGGAGGCTTCGCCGTTCGGCGGTTCCCCCTGGTGGGGCCTTGCCGGACCGGGGCTCGCCACGATCATCGGATTGTTCCTGCTGACCGCGGTCTACGGCACCGACGCGTTCTCGCCGATGCAGCGCGCCCTCTATTTGCCGGGCCACGCGTTGCTGATGAAAGCCGTCGTCCCGTACCTCATCGCGGCGGCGGTGGCACTTCCCGTCGGTGTCCTCCTCGGGGCCCGTTACCCGGCGGCGGTGACCATTCCCGCCATCCTCGCGTCGGCCCTCGGAGGTCTGCTGGTCGCGTTCACCGAGAACACTGGTGTGCTGTCGGCGGGGCGCGTGCTAGGCGGGCTCGGTACCGGCGCGTCGCTCGGAGTCGCGGTAGTGCTGCTGCTGCGATTCGAGCGTCGGCGCGGCCTGGTGTCCGCGGCGATGGCGCTCCTGGGCGTCCTGGCGCTGATCGTGGCCCCGCCGGTCAACCAGGCCATTTCCGAAGCGATCAGTTTCCGCTGGACCTTCCTCCTCGCGGAGCCATTGCTGTTCGTCGCGCTGGCCGCCGGCGTGGTCAACGGAATACTGCTCATCACCGGTCGTCGCGCTGCCCGGCCGAACCCGTATGGCATTGCTTCGGGGCCGCCGTACCAGCCGCCGTATCCGCCTCCATATCCGCCGCCGCCCCCACCGCCCTATCAGCAGCCGTACCCGCCATCCGGGCCTCGCCAGTAAAGGCACCACGGAAGTGTGCCCGCCGATGAGAACTCAGCTCGTTCGGGGGGCGTCACAGTGGCTGGTGATCGATCGTCGTGGCCCGCGGCCAGGGATCCGGCCAGGCCGGAGAAGGGGTTGTCGGAGTTGGTGGAGCGGTTGGAGCCGGGTGATCCCGAGCGGATCGGGGAGTTCTGGCTGGCGGGGCGGTTGGGCGCCGGTGGGCAGGGGGTGGTGTACGAGGCCTACGGACCCGACGGGGCGCGGGTGGCGGTGAAGGTCCTGCACGGGGCGGGCGGCTCCTCGCGGGAACTGGAGCAGATGGCGGCCGAGGCGCGGGCCGCGCAGCGGGTCGCCTCGTTCTGCACCGCGCGGATCGTGCAGGTGCGGTTGAAGCCGCCGCGGCCCTACATCGTCAGCGAGTACATCGACGGGGTGAGCCTGCAGGCCGCGGTCGCCGGCGGGCCGGGACGCGAGCCCCGCCTGTTCGCCGGGGACGAGCTGCACCGGCTCGGGATCGGCATCGCCACGGCGTTGACGGCCATCCACCAGGCCCGGGTCGTGCATCGCGACCTGAAACCGGGCAACGTCATGTTGGGGCCCGATGGTCCCCGGTTGATCGATTTCGGGATCGCGCGGATGGTGGAGACCCACTCGGCAACCCAGGCCGGGGGGTTCACCGGGACGCTGCGTTACATGCCGCCGGAGGTGTACGCAGGGCAGCGCGCCGGGGCCGAGGCCGACGTGTTCGCCTGGGGCGCGATCATGGTGTTCGCCGCGACCGGCCGGCACGCCTTCACCGGCAATACCCTGCCCGCGATCGCCCACCAGGTCCGCACCCACCACCCCGACCTGTCGGTCCTGCCCGAGCCGCTGCGGGCGCTGGTGGCCGCGGCACTGGACAAGGACCCGCTGCGGCGCCCGTCGGCGCGCGCGATCCTGACGGCGCTGACCGGCGACCCCCACCAGGACACCGGCCTGGAAGACCTGATGAACCTGGGGTCCGCGCAAGCCGCCCCGCACACCGGGTGGGAGCCGGGAGACCCCGCGCTGGGCAAGCTCGCCGAGGACGTCTACACCACCCTGCCCCCAGAAGACCGTCACCTGGTCCCCGAAGTGTTCCTGCGCTGTGTGATACCCGGCGAGGGCGGCGGCTGGTCCCTGCATCCGGTGCCTGCCGCAGAACTGTTCGACCGCGACGACCCCGGCGATGCGGATGCGCTGCGGCGGGTGGTCCAGGCCTTCACCCCGCTGCTGGCCATCACCGGCGACCAGGCGTCCGGTCCCGTCGGGGACCCGGCCCCGCTGCCCGGTGAGCGCATCGTTCTAGCCCGTCCGGCGCTCCCGCGGGCCTGGCCGCGGCTGCGCGACTGGCTCGAACAGCACCGCCGGGACTTGACCGGCCACCCCCGCCTCCGCCAGGCCGCCCACGTCTGGAACACCAACGGCCGACGCCGCAGCGACGTGCTGACCGGCGCCGCCCTCGACCAGGCCATGCACTGGGCCACCAGCGGGCGTCCGCCCCGCCCCAACCGGACCGAGCGCGCCCTGCTGGACGCCTCCCACCGCGCCCAGGCCACCCGCACCCGCCGCACCCGCGCCACCGCCCTGGTCCTGGCCGTGGCCACCCTGCTGTCCCTCACCGCCACCGGATGGGCCCTCCAGGCGCAACGCACCGCCACCAGCCAACGCGACACCGCCACCCGCCAACGCGACACCGTCGTGTCCAGCCAACTCGTTACCCGAAGCGAGCAGGCCGCCGACCCGGAGGTGGCGGCGCTGCTGGCCGTAGCGTCCCGCAGGATCCAGAAGACCCCCGAAAACCGTGCGCGCCTCCTGGACATCCTGGCCAAACCAGAACGCGGCACCCTCACCGGTCACACCTACTGGGTGAAATCGTTGGCGTTCAGTCCCGACGGCGGCGTCTTGGCCACCGCCAGCGAAGACGACACGGTGCGGCTTTGGAACACCCGCACCAACCAACAGATCGGCAGCCCGCTGACCGGCCACACCGACAACGTGAATGCGGTGGCGTTCAGCCCGGACGGCCACACTCTGGCCACCTCCAGCTCCGATAAGACCGTGCGTTTTTGGGACGCCCGCACCCACCAGCAGGTCGGCGCCCCCCTCACCGGCTCCGCCAGTTACGCCGGCGGGGTGGATTCGGTGGCGTTCAGTCCCGACGGCGGCGTCTTGGCCACCGTCGGCAACGACCTCAGGGTGCGGTTGTGGGACACGCGCACCCGCCAGCAGATCGGCGGCCCGCTGACCGGCCACACCGACCAGGTGGATGCGGTGGCGTTCAGCCCGGACGGCAACACCCTGGTCACCGCCGGCTCCGACCTGCGCCTTTGGGATGCCCGCACCCACCGGCAGATCGGCGGCCCCTTCACCGGCCGCACCGACGGTGTGGAGGCGGTGGCGTTCAGCCCGGATGGCAACACTCTGGCCACCGCCGACTACGACAAGACCGTGCGGCTTTGGGATGTCCGCACCCACCGGCAGGTCGGCAGCCCCTTCACCGGCCACACCGACGAGGTGACTTCGGTGGCGTTCAGCCCCGACGGCAACACCCTGGCCAGCGCCAGCTTCGACAAAACTGTGAGGCTTTGGGATGTCCGCACCCACCGGCAGGTCGGCAGCCCGCTCACCGGCCACACCGGGGCCGTGTTCACGGTGGCGTTCAGTCCTGACGGCCTCACGCTGGCAACGGGCGGCGACGACAAGACCGTGCGGCTCTGGAATCCCCGCACCCACCGGCAGAGCGGCAGCCCGCTGACCGGCCATACCGACAAGGTGACTTCGGTGGCGTTCAGCCCCGACGGCAAAACTCTGGCCACCGCGAGCTCCGATGAGACCGTGCGACTCTGGGACACCCGCACCCGCCGGCAGGTCGGCAGCCCGCTCACCGGCCATACCAAGGACGTGTTGTCGGTGGCGTTCAGTCCCGACGGCAAGACCCTGGCCACCGGCGGCTACGACGGCACCGTGCGGCTCTGGGACACCCGCACCCACCGGCAGATCGGCAACCCTCTCACCGGCCACGTCGGCACCGTGACCACCGGCCACGTCGGCGAGGTGAATGCGGTGGTGTTCAGCCCGGACGGCAAGACCCTGGCCACCGGCGGCTCCGACACCACCGTGCGGCTCTGGGACGCCCGCACCCGCCAGCCGATCGGCACCCCCCTCGAAGGCCACACCGACCCGGTGGAGTCGGTGGCGTTCAGCCCGGACGGCAGAACCCTGGCCACCGCCGGCTGGGACCACACCGTGCGGCTCTGGGACACCCGCACTCACCGACCGGCCGGAAAGCCCATTGCCGCCCATGCCGACTACCTGGAGTCGGTGGCGTTCAGCCCCGACGGCAAGACTCTGGCCACCGCCAGTGACGACAAGACGGTGCGGCTCTGGGACACCAGCACCCGCCAACAGATCGGCACCCCTCTCACCGGCCACACCGACCACGTGGTCTCGGTGGCGTTCAGCCCGGACGGCAGAACCCTGGCCACCGCCGGCTGGGATCACACCGTGCGGCTCTGGGACACCCGCACTCACCAACAGATCGGCACCCCTCTCACCGGCCACACCGACCAGGTGAATTCGGTGGCGTTCAGCCCCGATGGCACGACCCTGGCCACCGCCAGTGACGACCACACCGTGCGGCTCTGGGACATGGCGATGCCCCAGGACCAGGATCTCGTCGGCCTCGCCTGCCGAGTGGCCAAGCGCTCACTGACACGCAAGGAATGGGCCCAGTACGCGCCGACCGGCATCGAGTTCCAGAAGGCCTGCCCGTGATCGGCCCCTGGTCAGGGAGCGGAATCGGGGGCGCCGAGGCCGGCTTGGCGGGCTCGGACGATCGCCTCGGAGCGGTCGGCCACCTGGAGTTTGGCGAAGATGCTGGAGATGTGGTTGGCGACCGTCTTGGGGGAGATGCCGAGCCGCCCGGCGATCTCGGCGTTCGGACGGCCCGCGGCGATCAGGCCCAGGACGTCGCGCTCCCGGTCGGTCAGTTCCGGGAACGGCTCCGTCGCGGCCGGCGGGGCGGCGAAGAAGCCCAGCACGCGGCGGGCGATGCCCGGCCCGAAGATCGCCTCTCCGGCGGCCACGGACTGGATGGCCCGGACGATCTCCGCCTGCTCGGACCCCTTGAGCAGGTAGCCGCGGGCGCCGGCGCGCATGGCGGAGAACACCGAGTCGTCGTCCTCGTACATCGTCAGCATCAGCACCGCCACGCCGGGGGCGGCGGCGGCGATCTGGCGGGTGGCTTCGATCCCGTCGAGGCCGGGCATCTGGATGTCCATGACCAGGACGTCCGGGCGCCGCGTGACGGCCTCGCGCACCGCGGCCCGGCCGTCGGCGACCGCGGCCAGGACGGTCAGGCCGTCGATGGAGCCGAGCAGGGCGGTGAGGCCGCTGCGGACGATCGGGTGGTCGTCGGCGACGACGATGCCGATCATCGGAGGACCGCCAGCGGGAGCGCGGCGGCGACCCGGCCGCCTTCCGGGCCCGGCCCCGCCACGCAGACGCCTCCCACCTCGGCGGCCCGCTCCCGCATCGACGCCATCCCCACGCCGCCGCGCCATGGCCGGTCGCGCGCGGTCCCGTCGTCCGTGACCTGGACGTGGAGCCTCCCGTCCGCGTGGATCCGCACGTCCACCCGGTGCGCTCCGGAGTGCCGCACCGCGTTGGTCAGCGCTTCCACCGCGATCCGGTACGCGGCCGCCTCGACCGCCGCGGGCAGGGCGGGCAGGGTGTCCGGCGCGGTCAGCCGGACGACCATCCCGTCGCGGGCGAGCCGGTCGATCGCCTGCCGGACGGCGCCGACGAGCCCGAGGTCGTCGAGGGCGGGCGGGCGCAGGTCGTAGACGAGCCGGCGGATGCCAGCGACGGCGTGGGCGACCTCGCCGCGCAGTTCGGCGATCAGCTCGCGGGCGGCGTCCGGGTCCGCGGCCAGCAGGTTGCCCGCCGCGTCGGCCTTGAAGGCGACTCCGGTCAGGGCGGGGCCGAGCCCGTCGTGCAGGTCGCGGCGCAGGCGCCGCCGCTCCTCTTCGCGGGCCATCACGATCGCCTCCCGGGAGCGCCGCAGCTCGTCCGACAGTCCCACGGCGTGCACCGCGACCGAAAGGGGCGCGGCCAGCAGTTCCAGTACCGCCCGGTCGGTGCGGCCGAGGCGCTTCTCGCCCGGGCGCAGCCCGATGACCAGGTCGCCGATGCGGTCGGGCCCGTAGGTGACGGGCAGCGTGTGCAGCAGTTCCGGGGCGTCGCCGGAGGCGGCGATCTCGGTTCCGCCGGCGCGCAGCGCCGCGAACGGCAGGCGCAGCGCCTCCCGTACCGCCTCCAGCACACCGGGCAGCCCGGCCGCGAGCCGCTCACCGACCCGCGACACCGCCCGGACCGGATCGCCGCGGTCGCCGTACAGCACCCGGTCGACCAGGCGTTGCAGGCGGACCCGCACCGGGTTGAACCCGACGGCGATCAGGACGGTCGCGGCCAGCGAACTCCCCAGCCCGACCTGTTCGCGCATGACCCGGTCCAGGAGCGCGACCAGCCCGATGTAGACCCCGGCCACCCCCGTGGTGAGCAGGCCGTACAGGGCGGTCCGGGACACCACGAGCCGGATGTCCAGCAGCCGGTGCCGCAGGATCGCGATCGCCATCGCGGCCGGCACCAGCGGGATCGAGAACAGCACCACGACCGGCGTCCCGGCGACGAAGGCCCACGGCACCCACGCCACCGCCATGATCAGCACCGCGGCGACCAGCCAGAGCAACTGCCGCCGGCGGTGCTCGTCGCCGCGGCGGTAGCGCACCGCCAGCGCGGCGAGCCCGGCCAGGACGACGAGCAGGGTCCGCGCCTCCGCGACCTGGGTCAGCCAGGCCGACGGTGAGCCCTGCACGGCGGTGTACCCCAGCGGATAGCCGTCGGCGATCGGGTCGTGCTCGGTGGCGAGCTCGGCCTCGAAGAGCGGGCTGGAGAGGACGGTCGCCCACGCCACCCATCGCCAGCCGCGGTCGAGCCCCGCGTCGCCAGGGAAGAGCTGCAGCAACAGCGGCAGGCACAGCCCGATCGCCCACGGCCACGAACATGTGGCGACCGTGACCAGGCCGCGGACGAGGACGTCAGGCCACCCGTGGATCAGGCCGTACCTCACCAGCGGCACGGCGCCGGCCGTGACGGCCTGCAGCACGCCGGCCGCGAGCAGCAGCCAGCCGACCGGATTGCGCGGCCGGTGCCAGGCCACCAGGACCCCGCAGGTGGCGAAGGAGACGCCGATCAGCGCGTTGGTCACGACGAAGGCGTCCAGCGCCTCGCCGAAGCTCATCCCGGCGGCCGCCGCGCAGGCCGCGCCCGTGAGCGCGGACCCGACCGCGGCGCCGAACAGAGCCGCCGACAGGACGCGGCGGCGCCGCGTCCGGCCATGAGGGTCGCGGTTCATGCCGCCATGATGACCCGCGGCTCCCGGCCTGTCGTGGGGGCCGGGTCCCAGGCGAGCCGGGAGATCCTCCCGGCCCGGCCGCGCGGCGCACCCTCCCGGCGGGAGCACACGGGAGCCCACCGTGAGGGCATGACGACCACCACGGCGCCCGCCAGGCAGGGCGCGAGCCACATGAGGGCCGGCACCATCGGCCTCGCACTGCTCATCCCGGTCGGACCGCTCGCCGTCGCGGTCCTGCGCGGGATACTTCCGTACCGGACCACCGACTCGATGACCGCGATGGCCGGGAAGGTCGCCGCCCACCAAGGAGCCGAGCAGGCCGTGCTGTGGCTCAGCATGGCGGCGGCCTTCGCGCTCGTCCCCGGCACGATCGCGATCGGGGCCCTGGCGGTCCGCGGCGCCCGGCGCCTCGGCACCGCCGCGACGATCCTGGCCGTGGCGGGCTTCTCCTCGCTGCCGGGCATCGTCGCCCCCGACCAGGCGGCCCTCGCGGGCACCGAGGCCGGGCTCTCCCCGGCGGCCGTCGGGCATCTGCTCGACCAGGTGTACGAGCAGCCCACGATCGCACTCGCCGGCGTCGTCTTCGTCCTCGGCCACGTGCTCGGCGTGCTGCTGCTCGGCATCGCGCTGTGGCGCGCCGGAGCGATCCCCGCCTGGGCGGGCCTCGTCCTGGCGGTCTCCCAGCCCCTGCACGCGGTGTTCGCCGTCGGCGTCCCCAACCATGCGCTGGACGCCTGCGCCTGGGGCCTGACCGCCCTCGGCTACGCGGTCGCCGCCCGTGCCCTCCTCCTCGAACGGACGTCGCGATGACCCGGCAGGACACCGCCGTGAACGGAAAGGGCCCCCGGACGACCAGCCGACTCCGGACCGGCCTGGTCACCCTTGCCGGCGTCGTGCGGCTGCGGCGAGGGGCCCGGAGCCGCGGCTGGTTCTGGGCGGTCGTCGCCACCCGCGCGGCGGATTCCAGCTTTGCCGGCCTCTCCGGATATGGCTGCGGAGACACTTCGGGGTCAGGTGGGGTCGGGGCCCGGTGGTGAGGTCGCGGGGCGGACCGGCGGGCGCAGGGCCGGGGCGTCGGGGGCGAAGAAGAGCTGGTCGAGGTGCTCGATCGCGTAGTCGATGGCGCCGAGGACGACGCACTCGTCGCCGAGGGTGGACGCGCTGAGCTTCGGCATGCGCAGGCAGACCCGCTCGAGGCGGGAGCGCAGGGGCGGCAGCAGGACGTCGGCGGAGCGGGAGAAGCCGCCGCCG
The DNA here is from genome assembly GCF_040651755.1 of Actinomadura sp. NPDC048394. Taxonomy (NCBI): domain Bacteria; kingdom Bacillati; phylum Actinomycetota; class Actinomycetes; order Streptosporangiales; family Thermomonosporaceae; genus Actinomadura; species Actinomadura sp. NPDC048394. The sequence goes on from NZ_JBEZJL010000024.1 coordinate 95,996, forward strand.
AGCACCACGATCTCCGGATCGAGGAGCAGGACCGCCGCGGCGGTGCCGACCGCGAGCTTGTCGGCGAAGCGGGCGACGGCGTCCAGGGCCGTCGGGTCGCCGTCGCGGGCGGCCGCCAGGGTGAATCCGGCGGCGTCCTCGGGCGGCAGGCCCTCGGGGACGATCGCGGCGTCGTTGAGGTCCACCGGCCCGTCCCGCCAGCCGGCCTCGGGGAGCATGACGATCTCGCCCGCGGCCGCCCCGAAGCCGCGGTGGAGCCGGCCGTCGATGATCAGGCCGGTGCCCATGCGGCGCCCGATGTGCAGGAAGACCACGTCCCTGGCGTCGCGGGCCACGCCGCGCCTGGTCTCGGCCAGCGCGGCGAGCCGGCTGTCGTTCTCGACCAGCACCCGGCAGGGGAACATCTCGCCGAGCAGGCCGCCGAGGTCGAGGTCGCGCCAGGCCGGGATCGAGGCCGACATGATGACCCGGCCTTCGGGGCCGACGAGCCCGGTGGTGCCGACCGCCACCGCCCACAGGTCGGCGATCGTCAGCCCGCCCAGGGCGAGGCAGGCGGCGGCGGCCTGCTCGATCGCCGCCAGCCGGTCCTCGAGCGGCGCGTCGGGGTGCGCCGGGCGGCGCGTCTCGGCGAGGACGCCGCCGTCGAGGTCGGCGAGGGCCGCGCGGATGTGGTACGCGCCGATGTCGAGGCCCATGAGGTGCCCGCCGTCGGCGCGGAACCGGTAGCGCCGGGCCGGCCGGCCCATCGTCCCGGACGCCGGAGGCACCTCCTCCACCCATCCCATGGCGCTCAGCTCGTCGATGACCTCCTTGGTGGAGGGCCGCGACAGCCCGGTGCGCTCGGCCAGCGCCGACAGGGTCACCGCCTCGGCTCCGCGCAGCGTCTTGATCACGGTCAGCGCGTTGAGCTGCCGCAACCGCGACAGGTCGCCGCCCATCGGCGGCATCGTCGACATCAGAAGGTTCCCTTCGGAACGCGGGGGAGGGGGCGGCAACGACTCACCCGATCAGCCTAGGCGGGCGGCAAGTCCAGTGCAAAGCACCCATTGCCATCCACCTCCGGCCCGTGTACTAATGATGGTCTCCTCTATAACTCTCCTGGAAGTGAGAGCATCCGATGCCGTTCACCGATGTCGGAGAGATCACCCGTCTCTCGCCCCGGACGCGGGTGTTCGAGTTCGGCTGGCAGTCGTGGAGCCCGACCGGCGCCTACCGGCCCGGCGAGACGCCGCCGCGTCCCGCCGACGACAACGTGCAGACCATCTGCTACCGCCCGGAGACGCCCGTTCCGGCCGGGGCGTTCCAGGGCGAGGGATTGCTGGCCGTCGATCCCGGTGACGGCGGACCGGTGTCGGTCTTCGCGGGTCCCGGCCCGGAGGACGTGCCCTCGATCCGGGCCCGCGAGGCCGGCGGCCGGCTCGTCGTGTCCGCCGACGGGCCCGTCACGCGCCACGAGGTCGACGGCGGCCTGGACGCCGCGCTGCGGTGGTGGGCGGACGGCATCGCCGCAGGCCATGCCCCCGAACGGTGCCCGGCCGTGCCGCCCATGTGGTGCTCCTGGTACGGCTACTGGGACAAGGTCACCGACGCCGACATCCTCGACAACCTCGCCCTCGCCGAACGGCACGGCATCGACGCCGACATGTTCCTCATCGACGACGGCTACGAGGCCGAGATCGGCGACTGGCTGGACCTCCGGCCCGGGTTCGGGTCGCTGGAACGGTCCGTCGGCGCCGTCCTGGAGTCGGGCCGGCGCGCGGGCATCTGGGTGGCGCCCTTCCTCGTCGGCCGGCGCAGCCGGACCTTCCGGGACCATCCCGACTGGCTCGTCGGCGGCGCGCACGCCGGCGTGATGTGGGATCAGGACCTCGCCGTCCTCGACGTGACGCACCCCGACGCCGCCGCGCACCTGGCCCAGGTCTTCACACGGTTCCGGGCGCTGGGCCTGAGCCATTTCAAGCTCGACTACCTCTACGCGGGGGCGCTGCCCGGGCGGCGGCACGAGGACATCGGTTCGATCGCCGCCTACCGGCGCGGTCTCGAACTGATCCGCGCGGCCATCGGGCCGGACGCCGCGCTGCACGCCTGCGGTGCGCCGATGCTGCCGAGCATCGGCCTGGCCGACATCATGCGCGTCAGCCCGGACACCGCACCCCGGGTGCTGCCGAAGGCCGGCGACCTCAGCCAGCCGTCGCAACTCGGCGCCCGGCTGACCGGAGCCGCGCGCGAGTTCCTGCACGCCCGCTGGTGGGTGAACGACCCCGACTGCATCATGGCCCGGCCGGAGGTCGAGGCGCGCGAGGAGTGGGCCGAGCACATCGCCGCCGGAGGCGGGCTGCGCGGATCCGGCGACCCGATCGCCGCGCTGGACGCGTGGGGCCTGGAGACGACCCGGCGGCTGATGGTGCCGACCCGGACGGAGCCGTCGTGACGAGCAGCGCCGGCCACCTGCCGGGACGAGCCGACCCGGCGGACGGCGCCGAGCGCGATGGCATCGAGCGCGATGGCATCGAGCGCGATGGCATCGAGCGCGATGGCATCGAGCGCGATGGCATCGAGCGCGACGGCATCGAGCGCGACGGAGCCGAGCGCGACGGAGCCGGCCGCGACCGGGCCGCCGCGACCGTCCCGGCCGCAGGCGCGCATGAAGAGCCGGCCCGCGGCCGGCCGGCAGCGCGCGGAGCCGGGCACCGCCCGCGCCGCCGCCTGGGGCGCACGAACTGGTACGCCTACCTGTTCGTCGCTCCGAGCCTGTTCGGCGTGTTCGCCTTCCTGCTGTTGCCCCTGCTCATCGTCCTCGGGCTGAGCCTGTTCCACTGGGAGCTGCTGTCCAGCCCGTCCTTCGCCGGCCTGGCGAACTACCGGCGGCTCGCCGGGGACGGCGGGACGTGGCACTCGGTCTGGGTGACGGTCCTGTTCGTCCTGCTGAGCATCCCGGCGCAGACCGTCCTCGGCCTGCTGCTGGCGCTGCTGCTCAACCAGCGGGTCAAGGGCGTGGCGTTCTACCGCGCGCTGTTCGTCGTGCCGTGGATGGCCACGCCGATCGTGATGGGCCTGGTGTGGACGTGGATCTTCGACCCGCGGGACGGCGCGCTGAACAAGCTGCTCGGCGTCGCCGGGGTGAGCGGGCCGGACTGGCTGACCGACCCGTCGTGGGCGCTGCCGTCCGTCGCGCTCGTCAACGTGTGGCAGTACAGCGGCTACACCATGCTGTTCTTCCTGGCCGGGCTGCAGGGCATCCCGCAGGAGCTGTACGACGCGGCGGCCACCGACGGCGCGAGCCCGGTCCAGCGGTTCTTCCAGATCACCCTGCCGCTGCTGAATCCGACGACGTTCTTCGTCACCGTGACGAACCTGGTCGGAGCGTTCCAGATCTTCGACACGGTCTACGCGATGACCGACGGCGGGCCGAGCGGCAGCACGGAGGTGCTCAACTTCAGGATCTTCGAGACGGCCTTCCGGCAGTTCGACTTCGGCTACGCCTCGACGCTGGCCGCGCTGCTGTTCCTGCTCATCCTCGCGGTGACGCTCGCCCAGGTCCGGTTCTTCGCCAAGCGCACCACCTACGACCTGAGCTGAGGAGGGACCATGGTCAAGCGCACCGCGCTCTACGCCACGCTGGTCGCCGGCGCCTTCGTCTCCGTCTTCCCCTACCTCCTGGTCGCGCTGACCGCGCTGAAGACGCCGCGGCAGCTCAGCGGCACCGAGCCGTGGGAGCCCGGGCTGCCGCCGACCTTCGCCAACCTCGACCGGGTGATGCACTCCGGGTTCGCCGGCTACCTCGGCAACACGCTGCTGATGACGGCCGCGCTGACCGCCGGGCAGCTGGTGTTCACCACCTTCGCCGCCTACGCGTTCGCGCGGCTGCGCTTCCGCGGACGCGACGTGCTGTTCTGGCTGTACGTCGCCACGATGATGGTGCCCAGCGCGGTCACCATGATCCCGCTGTTCCTGATCATGCGCGAGCTGCACCTGGTCAACACCTGGTGGGGGCTGCTCGCGCCGTACCTGCTCGGCACGCCGTACGGGATCTTCCTGATGCGGCAGTTCTTCCGCGCCCTGCCCGCCGGGCTGGAGGACGCGGCGCGCATCGACGGCGCCGGGCCGCTCACCATCCTGCTGCGCATCGTCCTGCCGCTGTCGCGTCCCGCCCTCGGCACGCTCGCGATCATCACCGTCATCTCGTCCTGGAACAACTTCATGTGGCCGCTGATCATCACCAGCGGTGACGACACCAGGGTCGTCACCGTGGGGATCGCCGGGCTGAAGGGCGCCATCGGCGTCGACCCCAACCAGATGACCGCCGCCGCCCTGATCGCCCTGGTGCCGATGGTCGCGGTGTTCGTCGCCTTCCAGAGATACATCGTCCGCTCGGTGGTCCTCACCGGCCTCAAGTAGAAGAGGTCAGCCGCAATGACATCCCCCCGAATCCGCACGATCGCGGCCGTGCTCGGCGCCGCGCTCCTGTCCACCGCGACGGCCTGCGGCGGCTCCGGCGACTCCGGAGGCTCCGTCACGCTCACCTACCGCCTCTGGGACGACCAGCAGAAGGCCGGCTACCAGAAGGTGATGGCCGCCTTCGAGAAGGCCGACCCCGGCGTCCACGTGAAGATCGAGCTGCTTCCGTACGACCAGTACTGGACCAAGATGACCGCGGACGCGGTCGCGGGCACGGCGCCGGACGTCTTCTGGATGCAGACCTCGCAGTTCCCCGAGTTCGTCACCAAGGGGATCCTCGCCGACCTGGGCGCCCTCAAGCTCGACACCACCAAGTACAACGCGAACGTCGTGCAGTCCTACACCTACAAGGGCAAGCTGTACGGCGTGCCGAAGGACTTCGGCATCGTCGGCCTCCTCTACAACGAGGACCTGTTCAAGAAGGCCGGCGTCACGATGCCGGACAAGCTCACCTGGGTGCCCGACGGCTCGGGGACCCTGCTGGAGACGGCCCGCAAGCTGACGGTCGACGACAACGGCAAGCATCCCGACCAGCCGGGATTCGACGCCGGCAAGGTGAAGCAGTACGGCTTCGCGTCCTGGAACCACTACCAGACCCAGTGGATGAACTGGGTGAGCTCCAACGGCGGCAAGCTGGTCGACAAGCCGTTCGGCAAGTACGCCTTCAACGACGCCGCCTCGGTACAGGCGCTGCAGTTCGGCGTCGACCTGGTGAACAAGTACCACGTGGCGCCGCCCGCCGCGCAGACCAACCCGCCCAGCGACAAGATCAACGAGATGTTCAAGCAGGGGCGGGTGGCGATGTTCCCGGCCAACAACGCGCTGCTGCCGTTCGTCGCCCCCGGCGCGAACTTCAAGATCGGCATCGCGCCGATGCCGGCGGGCCCCGCCGGGCGCGTCGTGAACATCAACGGGCTCTCCGAGGCCGTCTACGCCAGGAGCCCGCACAAGGAGGCGGCGATGAAGCTGGCCCGCTTCCTCTCCGGTCCCGAGGCCCAGAAGATCATGGCGGACGGCGGCTACGTCTTCCCCGCGCTGAACGGCCTGTCCCAGGGCTACGTCGACTACTGGAAGCAGAAGGGCCTGGACGTCTCGCCCTTCCTCGAGGAGTCGCGGGGCGCCACGTTCAACCTGCCCGTGACGACCGGCTTCACCGCGTTCGAGAACAAGCTCAACCAGACCTTCAACGACATGTACCTCGGCAAGCTCACCCCGCAGCAGGCCGCCGACCAGGCCGTCCGTGACGGCGACGCGCTGGTCAAGTAGTCGAGGAGCCTCATGATCACCCGGCGTTCCCTTCTCGCCGGGGGCGCGAGCCTGGGCATCGCCGCCGCACTGGGTGTCCCACCCGTGCGCGCGGCGGCCCGGCGCGCCCCGCTGGGCGAGGTGTTCCGGCTCGGTGTCGCCTCCGGCGAACCGGCCCCCGACGGCGTCGTCCTGTGGACCCGTCTCGCCACCGACCCGCTCGCCCCCGACGGCCTCGGCGGCATGCCGCACCGTCCCGTCCCCGTCGAATGGCAGGTCGCCGAGGACGAGCGGTTCCGCAAGGTCGTGCGGAGCGGCGCGCAGGTCGCGGTTCCCGAGTCCGCGCACAGCGTGCACGTCGAGCTCGACGGCCTGCGGCCCGGTGCCGAGTACTTCTACCGCTTCAAGGCCGCGGGGCAGGTGTCACCGGTGGGTCGGACGCTCACCGCGCCGGCGCCCGGCACGAGCGGCCGCGCTCTCAACCTCTCCTTCACCTCCTGCGCCGACTACCAGGTCGGCTGGTTCACGGCGTACCGGAGGATGGCGGAGGACCATCCGGATCTCATCGCCTTCCTGGGCGACTACATCTACGAGTACGGCGACTACAAGTACCCCGTGCGGGACCAGGCGGGCGGCGAGTGCTTCGACCTCGCCGGGTACCGGTTGCGGCACACCCAGCACAAGACCGACCCAGAGCTGCAACTCGCGCACGCGATCGCTCCGTGGGTCACCGTCTTCGACGACCACGACGTCGAGAACGCCTGGGCGGGCGACGTGCCCGAGCAGCCCGATCCGCCGTTCCTGCCCAGGCGGGCCGCCGCGTTCCAGGCGTTCTACGAGAACATGCCGCTGCGCCGCGCGCAGAAGCCCGTCGGGGCGGCGCTCCACCTGTACCGGACGGTGCGGTGGGGATCGGTCGCCAACCTCCACATGCTCGACACCCGCCAGTACCGCGACCTGTACGCCTGCAACGACGGCAAGTCCGGGACGATCGGCGCCGACTGCACCGAACGCCTCGCTCCGAACCGCACCATCCTCGGCCAGGAGCAGGAGGACTGGCTCGCCGGTCAGCTCAAAGCGTCCAGCGCGACCTGGGACCTCCTCGTCCAGCAGGTCTTCTTCATGGAGATGGACTGGACGAACGGAGAGGCGAAGGGCTACTCCAACGAGGGCTGGGACGGCTACACCGCCAGCCGCAACCGCGTGGCCGCGGCGATCGACGACAACAAGCGCAACGGGGTCGTCCTCACCGGTGACGTGCATTCGCACTGGGCGGGCGAGGTCAAGCGCGACTACCAGGACCCCGAGTCGAAGTCCGTGGCGGTCGAACTCGTGAGCACGTCGGTCACGTCCGCGGGCAACGGCCTGGACGAGTACCCGAACACCGCGCAGCTGCTCGCGGAGAACCCGCACGTCAAGTTCTTCAACGGGCGGCGCGGCTATGTCAGGAGTGTCATCTCCGGACGGGAGATGAAGGTCGACTTCCGGTCGCTTCCCGTCGTGACCCAGCCCTACGCGCTCGCCTACACCTCCGGCTCGTTCGCGATCGAGCCGGGCGACCCGAGCCTCCACCCGGCCTGACAGGACGATCATGCGCAGACGCGTGACCGCCGCCCTCGCGGCGGTGCTCCTCGCCATGTCCACCGTGCCGCAGTCCGGCGCGATGGCCCGCTCGGCGGCGCCGCCCGCCATCGACACTCCGCCGATGGGCTGGAGCAGCCGGGCCCTCGGCTGCTCGGTCTCCGACGCCTCGGTGCGCCAGGCGGCCACCGGCCTGGCGGCGCTCAAGGCCGCCGGCTACCGCCATGTGATCATCGACGACTGCTGGGAGGCCGGGAAGCGCGACTCCTCCGGACGGCTGGCCGCCGACCCCGGCCGCTTCCCCGACGGGATGAAGGCGCTGGTCGACGCCGTCCACGCCGAGGGCCTGAAGTTCGGCCTCACCCTGTCCGCGGGCACCAAGACGTGCGCGGGCGGCGGTCCCGGTTCCTACGGACACGAGGCCGACGACGGGGCGCTCGTCAAGGAATGGGGCGTCGACTACGTCAAGTACGACTACTGCTCGATCCCGACCGCCGACTTCCCCGGGCAGAACTCCCAGGCCATCGCCCAGAAGCTCTATCCGCGCATGCGCGAGGCGCTCGGCGACGGGATCGCGTTCGCCATGAACAACGAGGACGGCAACAGCGTCCCGTGGCTGTGGGGCGGGCGGCTCGCCACCACCTGGCGGACGAACGTCGTCACCAAGCCGATCTCGGACTCCTACGCGAGCATGCTCGGCATCTGGGAGACCGCGATGCTGCGCCTGCAGTACGCGGGACCGCACAGCTACGCCGACCCCGACCTGCTGCAGGCGGGCCTCGGTGGCATGACCGACACCGAGTACCGCACGCAGGTCAGCCTGTGGGCGATGGCCGCCGCCCCGCTGATCCTGCAGGCGGCCCCGGACAAGGCGCCCGCTGCGATCGTCGCCAACCCGCGCGTGGTCGCGGTCGACCAGGACGCGCTCGGCCGTCCTGCCGCCTTCGCCCGCACGGACGGCTGGTACCACGTCCTGTCCCGGCCGCTGGCGGGCGGCGACACGGCCGTCGCCCTCTACAACGAGAGCGACCGGGAGAAGACGATCTCCACCACCGCGAGCGAGCTGAAACTGCCCGCCGCGTCCCGTTACCGCGTGGAAGACCTGTGGAGCGGAGCCGTCTGGAGCACAACCGGGGACATCGCCGCGGCGGTGCCCGCGCACGGCACCGTCATGTATCGCGTCAGCACGCGGCGGGATTCGTCCGCGCCTTTGCCGACCTACGAGATCGACCCCGCCACCGTCCTCGGAGAGACCCGGCCCACAACGGTCGAGCCCGGCAAGGACAACTCCCTGCTGACGCGGGTGACCAACACCGGCGGCACCGCACCGGTACGGAACGTCGCCGTCACGCTGACCGTGCCCGACGGCTGGAAGGCGAAGGCGGTGACCCCGTCCACCTCCGGGAGGCTGGCGCCGGGTGCGACGTTCACCACCCGATGGACGGTCACTCCGCCCGCTGGAGCCGCGCAGCGCGACTATCCCCTGACCGGGAAGGTCACCTCCGACCGTTGGAACGACGGGCTCGACGGGAGCGCGGTCGTCCATGTGGCGACCGCGCCCGGCTCCGGTACGAGCTACCTCAGCGACGTGCCGTGGGCGACGATGGTGAACCACCTCGGCCCGGTCGAGAAGGACATGAGCGGCGGCAACGCCGCCGCCGGCGACGGGCACCCGCTCACCATCGGCGGCGTCCGGTACGCCAAGGGCCTCGGCGCGCAGGCCCCCGCCGAGATCGGCTACTACACGGCCGGACGCTGCACGACCGTCGAGTTCTATGCCGGGATCGACGACGAGGTCGACGCGCCCGGAGCCGTCCGCGGCTCGGCGGACTTCCAGGTGTGGGCCGACGGGGAGCTGGCCGCCCGCACCGGCGTCCTCACCGGTGACAACGCACCGAAGAAGGTCACCGCGTCCGTCAAGGGGGCCGGCTACATCCGCCTGGTCGCGACCAACGGCGGCGACAACGCCTATTTCGATCACACCGACTTCGCCGACGCGAAGATCACCTGCGACTGACGGGGGCATCGATGGTCATTCCGAAACCGGTACGTCTCGACTCGCGTCCGGGACGGCTCGTCCTCGACCGGCACACCACCCTGACCGCCGACCCCGCGCTCGCCGAGGTCGCCGCCTGGCTGCGCGGCGAGCTGAGCCCCGTCACCGGCGGCGAGCTGCCGCCCGGGCCGCGGCCGGGCGGGATCACGCTCGCGGTCCGGGAGCTGCCGCCGGAGGCGTACCGGCTGAGCGTCGAGGACGGCGGCGCGCTCATCGAGGCCGCCGACGCCGCGGGCGCGTTCTACGGCGCGCAGACGCTCCGGCAGCTCCTCCCGCCCGAGGCGTACCGGAAGGCGTCCGCCGGCCGGAGCCTCCCGCTGCCGCATGTCCGGATCGAGGACCGGCCGCGCTTCGCCTGGCGCGGCTGCCTCCTCGACGTCGCCCGGAACTTCCTCCCCAAAGCGGACCTGCTGCGCTTCATCGACCTGATGGCCGTGCACAAGCTCAACGTCCTCCACCTGCACCTCACCGACGACCAGGGCTGGCGGCTGGAGATCAGGCGCTATCCGCGGCTGACCGGTGTCGGTGCGTGGCGCCGGGAGAGCCAGGTCGGGTGGGACGGTCCCGGCGACGGCCGCCCCCACGGCGGCTACTACAGCCAGGAAGACGTCCGCGAGATCGTCGCCTACGCCGCCCGGCGGCACATCACCGTCGTCCCGGAGATCGACCTGCCCGGCCACACCCAGGCGGCGATCGCCGCCCACCCCGAGCTCGGCAACCTCGACACCCCCCTCGACGTCGCCACGACCTGGGGCGTCGGCCCGAACGTCCTCAACGCCGAGGAGCACACGGTCGCGTTCTTCCAGAACGTCCTGGACGAGGTCGTGGAGCTGTTCCCGAGCCCGTACATCAGCATCGGCGGCGACGAGTGCCGCAAGGACCAGTGGCGGGCGAGCCCGGCCGCGCGGCGCCGGATCCGCGAGCTCGGCCTGCGTGACGAGGCGGACCTGCAGAGCTGGATCATCGGCCGGGTCGCGAGCCACCTCGCCGCCCACGGCCGGCGCACGGTCGGCTGGGACGAGATCCTGGAGGGACGGGGCGCGCCCGAGCACGCCGTCATCACCTCGTGGCGGGACGACCACGGCACCGTGGTCGCCGCCAAGAGCGGGCACGACGTCGTACCCTGCCCCAACACCTCCGTCTACCTGGACTACCGCCAGGCGCCCGGCGACGAGGAGCCGGTGCCGTTCGGCACCGTGCTCACCGTCGACGACGTCTACGCCTTCGAACCGATCCCGTCCGCGCTCGCGGGAGACCGGGCGGCCCGGCGCGTCCTCGGCGCCCAGTGCTGCCTGTGGACCGAGCTGATCGACTCCACGCGGCAGCTGGACTACATGGCCTTCCCCCGGCTCGCCGCCTTCGCCGAGACGGTGTGGAGCACCGAGGACCGGGACCCGGCCGGCTTCCGGCGGCGGCTCGACGCCCACCTGGACCGCCTCACCGCCCTCGGCGTGGAGTACCGTCCCGAAACGGGACCGCTGCCCTGGCAGCGCCGCCCCGGCGTGGCCGGGCGTCCCGAGGAGGACGACGCCTGGCAGGCGAAGGTCTCCGAATGGACCCGTCCCCTCCGCGAAGGCCGCTGAGGCGGCCATGCCCGATCTCCACGATCTGCGGCTGTCCGACTATGCGCCGCGCCCGAGCGTCGCCATCCCCGGGAGCCGTGTTCCGCGGCCGCGGTACCGATGCGTCGACGTCCACAACCACCTGGGCCGCTGGCTCACCGGAGACGGCGGATGGATGGCGCCGGACGTGGGCCGGCTGCTCGCCCTCATGGACGAACACGACGTGGCCGCCATCGTGAACCTCGACGGCATGTGGGGGGAGGAGTTGTCGGCCAACCTCGACCGCTACGATCGCGCCCACCCGGGCCGGTTCCTCACGTTCTGCCAGCTCGACTGGGGCCTGCTCCGCGAGCGCGACGGCGTCGGCCGGCTGGTGGGCAGCCTGGAGGACTCGCACGCGCGCGGCGCCCGCGGCCTGAAGGTCTGGAAGACGCTCGGCCTGCACTACACCGGACCCGACGGCCGCCTGGTCCTGCCGGACGATCCGCGCCTCGCCCCCGTCTTCGCCGCAGCGGGGGACCTCGGCCTGCCCGTGCTGATCCACACCGCCGATCCGGTGGCGTTCTTCCAGCCCGCCGACCGGCACAACGAGCGGCTCGAAGAACTGCTGACCCATCCGGACTGGCACTTCGGCCGCCCCGGCCTTCCGTCCTTCCAACGACTCATGGACGCCCTGGAGGGCCTCGTCGCCGCTCACCCGCGCACCGTCTTCATAGGCGCGCACGTCGGCTGCTACGCCGAGGACCTCCGATGGGTCTCGCGCATGCTGGACGAGCATCCGAACTTCCACATCGACATCGCCGGCAGGCTCGCCGAACTCGGCCGCCGTCCGCGCGCGGCCCGGACGCTGTTCACCCGCCACCCGGACCGCGTCCTTTTCGGCACCGACGCGTTCCCGCTCTCGGCGTCCTCGTACCCCACGCACTACCGCTTCCTGGAGACCGCCGACGAACACTTTCCCTACGCCCCCGACGAGGAGATACCGCCCCAGGGCCGCTGGGCCATATCCGCACTCGACCTCCCTGACGACGTGCTGGAGAAGGTCTACAGCGGCAACGCCTTGCGCCTAGGGACCGGAAATTGACCCAGGCAGGAAAAATCATCTGGCCCGATAGCGGAACGCTGCGAGTCAACTTCCTCGGCGACTCCGTCGGCTACCGGGGATCCTTCGCCAGCACGCCGGAGAACTCCTGGCGGTATCTCATGCGGGCCCGCCTGGAGTCGGTCGGCCCGGTCGCCTACGGCGGTTACGACCACACCCACAATGCCAATGGCAACACCGTCTTCACCTCGGTCTCCAATGTCAGGGGCGGCGAGGACCTGACGTTCGTCATGCTGGGCACCAACAACGTCCGGGAGGCGCAGGAGTACAACGCCTTCTCCTCCGACTGCGCCTCCGTGCTGGACCGGGTTCGCATCGCCGCGCCGGACGCGCTGCTGGTGGTCGGAGGAACATGGATGCCGAGCGACGGAGGAACATGGGCCGACTGCGAGCGCGTCGCGCACTACAACGCGCTGATCGCGGAGCAGGCGCGCAAGCACGACGGCCTGTACGTCCCGTTCACCGACGTGTTCGACCACGCCCCGAACCGCCACCCGACGGGAGATCCGGCATTCGGCGGATACACCACCGACGGATTCCACCCGAACGACACCGGACACCGAGCGATTTATGACCGGTACCGAATCGCGCTCAGCATGTAGGCCCCCAAAACCCCAGCGACGAGACCCGACGGCGTCCCCGCGAACTGGTTCCGCAACCGGATCTCCGCATCCACGACGTCCGCCGCGCCCACGCCTCCTGGCTCCTGGACGGCGGCGCCGACCTCGTCCGGTCCCTGCCCCGGGAAGCGGAGTTGGTCATCGACCGCTCGGCCATCACCGTGCACGTACGCAAAAGCGCAACCAACATCGGCACGCTGCGAACACCGTGGAGGGACGTCTCGCACGTGGGGGTTCTGCCCCCTAAACGCGGCTCGGTGAACCCGAAGATGACACAGGTGTACGAGGGGAACCACCTGCTGGTGGTCCGTTTGCGGCCAGGTGCTTCGTACCCCGCAACCCAAGGCATGCGCTTCTCCCGCGAGCTGCACGAGCTCGGCTATCGCGTCATCGGCACGGTCGGCAGCTTCGGCGCCGGCAAGGAGCAGATCCTTGCTGCCCTGGATCGGTTCGTGGGCGACCGCGTACTGCACACCCCGCAGGAGTTCCTCGACCGTGACCCCCGCGTCCAGCCAGACATGTTCTGAAAGCGTGAGCGGCAGGACCGATCCGGTGGCACGACGCAGCCTCTGGTTCTGCGTTCGAGCGCAGGCACGGCTGCCCGTCGAACAGGATCGGCGGGCGGAGACGCTGGCGGTGCGACTGCCCGTGATCCTGTTCGGGCCTCGCTTGAGCAGGCGGGATCCGTGAGGAAGCCCGAGGAGGGGCTCAGAGGCACATGCCGGGCCGGGGTGTCCCGAAGGCCCGGCTGGATATATTTGCCGGATGGCAACTATTATCGGCGCTTCGAGGATGGACCTGAGCGAGGTGGCCACGGGAGGGCTGGAGTAGCTGATGACGCGGCAGAGCGAGGTGGGAGCGGCGGTTGTGCCGTCGCCTCCCAGTGTGCTCGGTGCCGTCGGCGACTCTTGGAGTGGCGCTCCTAGCCTGGGGCTGCTGGAGATCCTGCTGGTGGAGGACGATCCCGGCGACGCGCTGCTGGTCGAGGACATCCTCGCCGATACCGGGCTGCAGGCATCGCTGCGGTGGGTGCGTTCGCTCCGCGAGGCGCAGAGGCCGCTGACGGCGCGACCGACACCCGATTGCGTACTACTGGACCTCCATCTGGGGGAGGCGCAAGGACTCCAGGTGCTGCGGCAGGTCCTGGAATGGGCGCCCGGCACGGCTGTCGTCGTGCTGACCGGCCTCGCGGAATCGCAGGCCGGGATGGCCGCGGTCGCCGCCGGCGCCCAGGACTACCTGTCCAAGGCGCAGCTGGACCCCGACACCCTCGGACGAGCCGTCCGGTACGCCGTCCAGCGGCGGCAGGTGCAGCAGGCGGTCGCGGCGCTGCAGGCCGAGCAGCTGCGCGCCGAGGAGAACGCCCGGCTGGAGCGCGGGCTGCTGCCGAGCCCGCGGGTGGCCAACCCGGACCTGCAGGTGGTGACGCGGTACCGGCCGGGCCGGGTGCATTCGCTGCTGGGCGGCGACTTCTATGACGTGGTGGAGACCGACGACGGGCAGGTGCACGCGGTCATCGGGGACGTCTCCGGGCACGACCCGGTGGCGGCGGCACTGGGGGTGAGCCTGCGGGTCGCGTGGCGGTCCTTCGTGCTGGCGGGGGTACGCGGAGCGCGGCTTCCCGAAATGCTGGAAGAGCTGCTCGTCGCCGAGCAGGGCGGCACGGAGATGTTCGTCACCCTCACCACGGTGACGCTGTTCCCGGAGAGTCCGGTCGCGCAAGTGGTCCGCGCGGGCCATCCGGGTCTGCTGTTGCACGGCCATGGCCAGGTCCGGTTGCTCGAACCGCCCGGCGGTCTCGGCGTGGGGATGGTCCCCGGGCTGGAGACCTGGCAGGAGCACCAGCTGGAGATACCGGCCGGGACATCGTTGGTGATGTTCACCGACGGCCTGTTCGAGGTGCGGACGGGCTCGGACGGGCGCCACCTGGACACGGAAGGCCTGCTCCATCTCGCGCAGCGCCACCGGCACCGCCCGGCGGAGGAGTTCGTCGACGCGCTGATCCTCGACGTCGAGCAGGCCTCACTTCAGCATGGCGGCTTGGCCGACGACGTCGCCGTCATTCATCTGGGATGGGCCGATACGTGACCGTTTCACCCCCGCAGGTGCAGGCCGATGAGCCCGCAGACGACAGCGATCCCGCTGCGCCTGCGGGAGATCCGGCGCGCGTCCGGCGCGGAGTCCCGCTCCGGCGCGGCCTGACCGTCCGATCTTGGTTCACGCTGGCCGCGGTGCTGATCGGGGTGCTGACCGTCACCGCCGCAGTGGTCGTCCACGGCCAGCTGGGCCACACCGCGAGAGTGTCGGACCGGCTGGTGGACACCATCACGCCCGCGCAGGTCGAGGCGGGCCGGCTGCAGATGGCGATGCTCGATCAGGAGAGCGGGGTGCGCGGCTACGCCCTGGCCGGCGGCCCGCGGTTCCTGCAGCCCTACACCGACGGGCTGACCACCGAGCAGCAGTCGATGGCGCGGCTGCGGCGGCTCCTGGCCGACGAGCCCACCCTGCGGGCAGACCTGGTGGCCGTCCAGCGGGCGATCGAGGCGTGGCGCCGCGACTACGGCACCATGGTCATCTCTCAAGTCGCCGAGCACGGTCCCGGGGCGGACGCGGCGGCCACCGCCGCACGCGGCGAGCCCGCGTTCGACGCGGTCCGGGCCAGTTGGGCGACGCAGAACCGGGACCTGGCGCAGGCACGCGCCGCCGGCCGCGCCGAACTCCGCGACACCCGCACTGCCCGGAACTGGACGCTGACCGCCTTGTTCGCGGCGCTGCTGACGGTCGGGACGCTGCTGGTGGTGCTGCTGCACTACGCCGTGGGGCGGCCGCTGCGGATGCTGCGCGTCGCGTCCCGGCAGGTCGCCGACGGCGACTTCACCCACGTCATCAGCGCGCACGGCCCGGCGGACGTCCGCGACGTGGCCCGCGCGGTCGAGGCGATGCGCGTCCGGATCAAGCGGGCGCTGGATCGGTCCACCGAACGCGAGCGGACCCTGCAGCGCCAGGCCGCCGCGCTCGACGCGCAGACGGCAGAGCTGCGCCGTTCCAACGCCGAGTTGGAGCAGTTCGCCTACGTCGCCAGCCACGACCTGCAGGAGCCGCTGCGCAAGGTCGCCTCGTTCAGCCAGATGCTGGAGCGCCGCTACGCCGACCAGCTCGACGACCGCGCCCGCCAGTACATCGGTTTCGCCGTGGACGGCGCCAAGCGCATGCAGGTGCTGATCAACGATCTGCTCGCCTTCTCCCGGGTCGGACGCATGCACCGGCAGCAGCGACTCGCTTTGCGCGAGCCGCTGGAGCGGGCACTGGCCAACCTCGACGACGCCCTCGCCTCCTCCGGCGCACGCGTCGAGGTGCCCGGCGACCTCCCGCAGGTCGCAGGCGACCCGACGCTCCTGACGATGCTGTGGCAGAACCTCGTCGGCAACGCCGTCAAGTTCTGCCCTCCCGACCGCGATCCGGTCGTGCGCATCGCCTGCGAAGGGGAGGACGATCAGTGGCATCTCACCGTCACCGACAACGGGATCGGCATCCCGGTCGAGTACGAGGAGAAGATCTTCGTCATCTTCCAGCGGCTGCACGGCCGGGACTCCTACAGCGGCACCGGCATCGGCCTTGCCCTGTGCAAGAAGATCGTCGAGTACCACGGCGGCCGGATCTGGCTCGATCCCGAGCACCGGGACGGCGCACGGTTCCACCTCACCCTCCCCGCCCTCGCCCAGGCCGACACCGATCAGGCCGACATCGATCAGGCCGACCCGGGCCGCTCGGCCGGCCCGTTCGCACCACCCGGCACCGGTACCTCCGGCGCCGTTTCATGTTCCACCGACCCGCAGGGAGCCCGTTCGTGACCGGTACCGCCATCCAGCCCATCACCGTCCTGCTGGTCGAGGACGACCCCGGCGACGAGCTGATGACCCGCGAGGCGTTCGAGCACAACAAGGTCCGCAACACCCTGCACGTCGTCCGCGACGGCGCCGAGGCCCTGGACTTCCTGTACCGTCGCGCCGAGCACGCCGAGGCACCCCGCCCCGACCTGATCCTGCTGGACCTCAACCTCCCCAAGCGGGACGGCCGCGAGGTCCTCCAGGAGATCAAGTCCGAGCCCGACCTCGCGGCCATCCCCGTGGTGGTGCTGACCACCTCCTCCGCCGAGGAGGACATCCTGCGCAGCTACTCGCTGCACGCCAACGCCTACGTCACCAAACCCGTCGACTTCGACCAGTTCATCAACGCCATCCGGCAGATCGACGACTTCTTCGTCACCGTCGTCCGTCTGCCCACCCGGCGCTGACGCCGCTCGCTCGCCCTCTCCACGGCACAGATGATGAGCGAAGACAGCCAGGCGGGCTCTGCCGCATCCGGTCCCTACGGCAGTTTCGGTGGTATGACCGACCCCGCTGCGGCCACCGAAGAACGACGCCCGGCGTCGCAGCCGGTTTCGGCGCCTGCCGAAGCTCAGCCCGGCGTGTCCGAGGACTCCTGAGTCTGTGCTGGGTGCGCCGGCGAGGAGCTGTCGGTGGCCGGCTGCTTCCAGTCCAGGCACAACGCCACCGCGTCGTCGGCGAGATCCTGCCCGCCGAGGTGCTCCATGAGCTCGGCGATGACCGCCAGCGGCACCTCGGCGGCGTCGAGCATGCGGGTGCGCCGGGCGACCTGCTGCAGCGCGGTGGTCCCGAAGACGCCGTCGGGTGATGTGGGCGCGGTGTAGAGCCCGTCGCTCACGATGATCAGGCGGTCGCCTGACTCGATCTTGAACTGCTGGATCTGGTAGCGGGTGTCGGCGAACATGCCGAGCGGCATCTGGTGCTCGAGCTCGATCGGGATCATCGTCGTGCCGCGCATCAGCAGGATGTGGGGCGAGCCGGCGTCGACGGCGGAGACGACACCGTCGGCCAGGTTCACCCGCATCACCAGCGTCTCGGTGAACTCGGTGCCGCGGTAGCGGGCGTGGACCATGTCGCCGGCGAGGGCCGCCTGCTCGGCGACGTCGGCGCCCGAACGGCGGGCATTGCGCAGCGCGCCGACGGCAAGGGAGGTCAGCAGCGCTGCCTGGATGCCCGTCCCGGACCCGTTGGTGACGGTCAGCGTCAGATGGTCGCGCTCGGTCGACCAGTCGAAGTTGTCCCCGCCGATCGCATAGGCGGGCTCCAGGTGCCCGGCCAGGCTGAACTCCTCGCCCGCGCAGCCGTGCCCGGGCAGCAGCTGCCACTGGATCTCGGCCGCGAGAGTGAGCCGCTGCAGACGGCGAGCCCTTTCATAGCGGTCGGTGTGGTTCCAGGCGACCTTCAGGGCGCAGCCGATGATCTCCGCCATCTCGGCCAGATCCGGGAGGAGATCCTCAGGGGCCGGATCACCGGTGGTCACGGCGAGCACCCCCAGCCGCTCACCGCGAGCGGTGACCGGCACGCAGACCTCACACCCGTCGGGGGCGGCGCCCCGTCCGACGACCGGGTCGAGGGTCGGCTTCCGGGACACGAACGCGCGTCCCGCCAATGTCCCCGCTATCCGGACAGGTTCCGGCTCGTCCTGGCCGTCGAGCGGGACCAGGACGTTGAGGTGATAGTCCGCGAGCAGAATCCGGACGGCGGAGACCGCGGGCAGGCACCCCTTGAGCGCCTCCTCCACGGCCTCGGGCAGAGAGTGCGCTGGTGTGCGGCGCAGGTGGTCCTCCACCTGCGCGGGCCGTGTCGCGCGTGTCATCGGAAGCGCTCCGGCGTCACGCCGACCTGCCCATGGCGGTGGCCGGTGGCCGGCGCCGGGCCGGTCATCGAGCCGGCCCCTCTTCGGCACTGCATAGGCGGCGGCTCCTCCACCAGTTCTCGGCACCGGTGCCGACAGCGCCCGGCCACGGCCGCGGAGCGGTTGTCGGCCGCCGATGTGATGCCCTGCGTCACGGCCTCACTGACCTGCGGGCCGGCCTTGAAGATACCCGCAGAAGCGACAAATCAGGAACTAATGGTCACTTTTGCTCTGATCCGACGGTCGAGGTCGTCCTCGTCCTCGTCACCGGCGACATCCCGGCCGCACCACCCGATGCCGGGGAGTAGCAAGCGAACCACCCACCGTCCGGGGCGTTCGACGGAGCCGGCCGGGAACGGCACCCGGCAGCGGCTCAGCCCTGGACGCGCTGTGGGCCGAGAAGCATTGGTCGAGCCCGACGCCGGTCGGCGTAGTAGTCGCCCCAGCCTCCGCGGGCCGCGGGAGAGCCGAGGCAGAGCGGTCTGGCGGCAAGTCCCCGATGGAGCCGGGCTGAAGCGGTGGTGTGCACGGTGGCCAGGTAGCGCAGGGGCGATTGCGGCGCGGCAGCGGGGTGAGCGGTGTCGGCCTCTGGCTGTGGACGTAGTTGGCTGCGGCCAGGCGTTGGTCCTCGAGCTCCTAGTCGGGTGAGATCGGCGTCGGGGTGCGTAGTGGCCGGGCGCCCTGGGGCGGCTCGATGTGCTCGGGAGTCCGCGTCGGGGGCCAGATCACAACTTTTTTGGCTGATGATTTCCCCGCCGCGCTCATGGTGTCCTGGGACGGCTTCAGATTGACCGGCCCCGCCCGCCGGCAAGCCGGTGGTTTCTGCTGCCAGTGCTGTCGCGATCTGCGGAAGGCCCAGCCTGCACCGGGCACGGTGTCCAGATTGCTGGGGGTGGGGTTCGGGGCGTCACCGGCCGCGATGGTGCTGAAGCGGGGCAGCAATTTCCACGCACGACTCGGCGACGTCACCGGTGTGCTGTGCCCGCCCATGGGACGACAAGGAGGTGAACCAGGTGACGGCCGGCGTGGATCCGGGAGAGCCGTTTTCGGGTGCGTGGCTTGGTCGACAATGATGACTCCGCAGGAGAGACCCTTTTCATGGCCAACGGGGAGTTGTGGCAGACGATCCAGTACTTCATGGATTGGATCGGCATTTTCGCGTTCGCGTTGTCGGGGGCGCTGCTGGCCGTCAGCAAAGACTTCAACGTCTTCGGTGCCATCCTGCTGGCGGAGGCGGCAGGGCTCGGCGGCGGCGTGTTCAGGGACCTTGTGATCGGTGTGCCTCCTGTCGCCTTCACCGATGTCGGCTACTACCTGGCCCCGGTGGCCGCCGCGTTGATCGTCTTTTTCACCGCGCGAGCGCATCGCGGTGAGGCCCTTTTCCGTGCGTATGTACTGCTCGACGCGGCCGCACTGGCCCTCTTCAGCGTCACCGGCACGACCAAGGCGCTCGGTCATGATCTCAACGTGCTCGCCGCCACGACCCTCGGCGTGGGAAGTGCCGTGGGCGGCGGGATCCTGGCCAGTGTCATCGCGAACGAACCACCGGCCGCGCTCCGCTGGAACCGCGATCTTTACGTCCTGCCGGCGCTGGTCGGAGCCGGGGCCGTCGCCGTGCTGCACGCCACCGGCTGGTTGAACGTGGTCACCGCGTCCAGTGCGTCCGTCATCGCCTTCACCCTTCGACTGATGGGTCTGCGTTACCGGTGGCACACCCTGCGCGCTTATGTGTGGCGCAATCCGTTCGCAGGGATGCGCCAGGTGCCGGTGCTGCAGGAGTCGCCACCTGTCCTCGGAAACTGGCCGGCGCACGAGGACCACGCGACGCTCCAATTCAACTCCCCCTTCGCTCCAGCGCAACCGCAATTCTCCGACCCGGGGCCGGTGCCAAAGCCGCCTACGGCGGTTCCATTCCCTGCTCCGCCCCCGCCCGTCCAGTCATGGCCGCCCGCCCTGCACACGACCCCTGACGGGTGGCCGGCGGCCCGGGACACGCATCCGGAAACGAGGAGTTAAAGGCTATGAGTTCTATGTCGTTCGAGGCTCGACAGCACACGAAGCGCTGCTGGTGGGATTGGCTCGAAGTGAAATGGCAGTGCGCGGAAGACTGCCCGACCTATTTCGACCTGGGCATTCCGATCCATGAGGAGCCTCCGTCAGCCGACCCCGAGGCGCGCCCCAGCAAGGCGAGTTAGGACACCGGTGCCTCGGCCCTACTGGACGGGACGGCGTCTGGTGAGCAGGTGGGCGGCGCTGCGGAAGGCCGCGACGGCCGGGCGGTGGTCGTCATCGCGAGTGGCGATGGCGAGCCTGGCCGGAGGCGCGTCCTCCAGGGGGACGTAACGCACGCCGGGGTGAGCGGAGGAGTCGGCGGCGGCCATGACGTGCAGGCAGAGCCGGCCGGTGGTGGCGACCGCAGCCGGTATCGCGGACGGGGTGCGCACCCCGGTGCCGCCCCGGCGCACCTGCTCGGCCTGCGGCCCCGCCCAGGTGTCCATTCGGGGCGTGCCGTCGAGCGGTACCCAGGCCGCGTCCTCAACCTCGGCCAGGGTGAGGAGATCGGCATCGGCGTAGGGCGAGCGGGCCGGGACGACGACGCTGCGGGGCATGGTCAACACCCGCTCGAAGGCAAGCCCGTCCATGGGCCCGGGATAGGGGACGAGTCCGACGTCGACCTGGTGGGAGCGGATGGCGTCGTACTGGTCGGCGAAGGACAACTCGCGGTAGTCGAAGGCCGGGCCGGGCAGCCAGCGCGCCACTGTCGCGATCAGCGCCGGCACCCGGTCGAGCAGGTTCCCCAGGGCGCCGATGGTCAGGCCGCCGTCGTCGCGTTCGGTGGCCCAGCGGCCGGGGTCGGTGAGGGCGTCCATCGCGTCGAGGATGGCGCGGGCCTCCGCCAGGACCCGCGTCCCGGCCGGGGTGAGGGTGACGCGCCGGCTGGTGCGGTCGAACAGCCGGACGCC
The DNA here is from genome assembly GCF_040651755.1 of Actinomadura sp. NPDC048394. NCBI lineage: Bacteria > Bacillati > Actinomycetota > Actinomycetes > Streptosporangiales > Thermomonosporaceae > Actinomadura > Actinomadura sp. NPDC048394. Next base: position 117,325 of record NZ_JBEZJL010000024.1, read on the forward strand.
CAGGTCGCGCTCCAAGCCCTGGATGTGCCGGCCGAACGGCTGCGGGCTGATGTAGTGCCGTTGGGCGGCGCGACCGAAATGTAATTCCTCTGCGAGCGTTATGGCATAGCGAAGCGACCGGGAGTCCATCACTTCCTTCCCTCCGCGAATGCGACTGGGCTCCTGGCGAATGCGACGCTCGGAATGGCCGTTTATGGGAGGGGAGTGCGGGTCATGGCTCCATCCCCCGCAGGACGCGCAGGTCGGCGGCGGCCTGGCCGCGCAGGGCCGGTAGCAGTTCCGCCATCGGCGGCGGCATGGTCGCCAGCACCGATTCGACTTCGGCGGGCGTGCCCACCTCGTCGAGGAGTCCGATCATCAGGTGCCCGGCCACGGGCGGCGTTGTGGCGACGACTCTCTGGGCGAACTCCTCCCACTGCGCCGGCGTGACGTGCTCCCGCAGGGCGGGAAAAAGGATCGGCTCTTCGTGGGCCAGGTGGTTGTGCACGCTGTCGCGCACCTCGACGGCCGCCTCGCGCAGGGCGCTCGGGTCGTCGGTGCCGGCGAGGCGGTCGAGCGCGGCGTCCAGGCGGTCGTGCTCTTCGGCCAGCTCGTCGAGGGCGTGCTTGGTCCCCGGCGCCGCCGCCGCGATGAGCGGCCACAGCCATTCGTCTTCGGTTTCGTGATGGTGGCGCAGGTTCACCACGAGGAAGTCCCGCAACTGCGCCAGCGCCTCGCCGGGCACGGAGGGCCGGCCGCCGGCGTCGACGAGCAGCCCGGTGCCCAGCCTGTGCGTGGCGTGGATGAGGCGCGTCTCCACGACGGCCTGCGGGTCGCGCTCGGGATTCGTGTCCATGGTGGCTGACCCATTTCATGTTAGAGGCTCTGCAATGAACTTATTCACTCTAACACCGAGTAGGTTGAGGGCATGTCTGAAGTGACCCGGAGGTACCGATCAGCACGCCGTGAGCAGGGCGCCGCCCAGACCCGGCAGGACATCCTGGACGCGGCGCGCGAGCTCTTCATCACCTGCGGGTACCCGAACGTCACGATGGGCGACATCGCTCGGTCGGTCGGCGTCGCGACAAAGACGCTCTACGCGAGCGTGGGCACCAAGACCCAAGTCCTGCATGCGCTGCTCGCCACGGACGTGGCGGACTCGCAAACCACCGGACTGCGCGACGAGGTACTTCGGAAAAAGGACCTCGCCTCCGCGATCGCATGCCTGGCGCACGGAATCCGCGACAACACCGAACGCTTCGCACCGTCCATCGAGCTGCTCTACTCGTCCATGGCCAGCGACGACAAAGCGCGGCAGATATGGGACTACGTCATCACGCAGTACCGCCAAGCGCTTCGCGAAGTCGCGCAGCACCTGGTCGACATCGGCGCGGTGGCCCCGCACCTCGCCGTCGAGGGCGTATCAGACCGTCTGTGGCACTGTTTCGGCTTGGCGGCATGGCGATCGCTGGTCGTCGACTGCGGCTGGAGCTACGACGCTGCCGAGCGCCTGCTCGCTCGCCAAGCGATCAGCATGCTCCAAGACTCCGTCCCGGCATAGTCGGCGGGATCCTGCCTCCGCTGTTCATCGGACGTGGACGGTCGCGCTTGCGGTCGACGCGCCCTTTAATCCGCGACGGGCGCACGTTCGAGTCATCGCGCCCGGACACCCGGGAAGGCCTCGGGACACGCTGTGGCAACGTGGCGGCGAGCGGCCAGTGCGCCCGGGCACCTTGATTCATCGCTCCGACCGGGCTGCCAGTACGTCAGCTTCCGGTACACCACCAGGCTGGCCGACCTGGGCGTAACCGCCTCGGTCGGCTCGGTCGCCGATTCGTATGACAATGCGATGGCCGAGTCGCTGAACGCCACCTTCAACACCGAGCCGATCCACCGGCGCACCTGGCGAACCCGCGACCAGGTCGAGTACGCCATCGTCGAATGGGTCGGCTGGTACAACCACCGCCGGCTGCACACCGCTATCGGCGACGTCACACCCATCGAGTACGAGACCGCGTACTACCGTTCCATCAACACACCAGCGCCAACCGGCGCCAGGTAAACCGGGCTTCATCGAACCCGGTGGATTTCAGACCGCCGCCTCCCAGGTAGGGGAGTACCGTCTGCGGTTCAGGGCGTTGCCGGACGGTCAGGTGACTCGTGGACATCGAACAGGTCGTGAGCATGCTTCAGGAGGTCGCCGAAGCGGCCGCGCCGCCCGACTTCGAGCAGCGCTTCGGCTATCCGCCAGGCGACAATCACGTCGTACTCGCCCGCGACGCCACCGGTGCCGCCGCGCTGCAGGCGGCCTTTCCCGGCAAGGTCCCACCTGACGTCGCGGCCTTCTTCACCGCGGTCAGCGAAGTGAGCCTGCCCGATGTCTGGAACGCCTACTTCATCGGTCCGGTGTCATGGACGATCGAGCTCCATAAAGCGAGCGAGCCTCGCTACGTCCGCTTCGAGGACGCCGACAGGGAGGTCATGATCCTCGCGAGCAACGTCGGCGGGGACATGTTCGGCCTGCTGGTGGCTCCCGAAGGGTCGATGCTGGCGATACCGGCGGCGGGAATCGAGAACGGTGTCCATCGCGCCGACACCGCGGGGGCTCCCGGATACCGACCGATCGCCGACACCTTCGGGCAGTTCCTGCAACGGCTGGCCCAAGCTGCACTGGCGGGCGAACCGGACCCCTTCGATCCCCACCGCCGCTGACCGCGTCCCCGGTCGCCACGGTTTGACCAGACCCAGGCAGTGGGGCCCGACGCGAGGGATGAGCCCGCCGGGGGGCCGGTGCGCATGGGAGGGCGGTGCTGCCTCTTGCGACTCGTGTGGCGGCGCTCATCCGCAAGCTCCAGCAGGGATGTGGGTGGGGGCGGACGCTGGAGCACGGGTGCGGGGTGAGCCGGGTGGTCAGGTGTTGAAGACGGCCTCGGGGCGGTCGCGGTTCTCGTGCAGGTCCCAGTACAGGGGGGCGATCTGTTCGGGCGTGGCGGTCGGGCTGCCTTCGGGGGCGTCCACGACGCCTTCGCCGATCCAGACGTTGATCGCCACGTGTCCGGCGTACACGCCGGTGCCGGCCAGTTCCTTGTTCAGGTTGATCGCCCAGTTGCGCAGAGCCGCTTGGGCCGCGTTGGCGTTGCCGAGCATCGGCAGCGGGTCCACCGAGCCGCCGCCGCTGGTGAACAGCAGGGTGCCGGCGCCCTTCTCGCGCATCGCGGGCAGTACCGCCCGGGCCGCCGCGACAGCGCCGTAGAAGGCGTACTCGATCATCGGCTGCAGGTTGTCGACGGTGACCTGTGAGGGAGCGGCCATCGTGAGGCCGGGCACCGGGGAGTGCGGGGCCGGGGAGTACTCCAGTACGTCGATGCCGCCGAAGCGGGCCTTGGCCGCGTCCAGGGCATCGGTCAGTGAGGCGCGGTCGAGGATGTCGGCGGGGAACGCGGCGGCCGTGACGCCTTCCTGACCGAGCTGGTCGACCAGCGTTTCCAGCTTCTCCTTGGTGCGGGCGATCAGGGCGACGTCGAAGCCGCGGCTGCCGAAGGCGCGGGCGATGGCCAGGCCCATGCCGGGGCCGGCGCCGACGATGGCGAGAGTGGGCACAGTGAGACCTCTTCCGTGTTGTTGCGGCCGGGACATGCGGAGACCCGATGCCCGGCCGTCGTGTGGATCAGATGTGTGGATCAGGCGTGGGCGGCGTGGTCGGCGGGAACCGCGCAGCCGTCCGGGCCGCAGGTCGCCGCACCGTTGTCGGCAACGACAGCGGTCGGGCGGGTCTGGTCCCAGACCTGGCGCAAGACGCCGAGCAGGGTGTCGGTGTCCTGCGCTCCTGCGAGGGCGTACCGGCCGTCGATGACGGTGAAGGGCGCACCGGTTGCCCCGAGCCGCTGCGCCTGGTGCGCGTCTTGCTGCACCTGACGGCGGTAGCGCCGGTCGGCCAGGACCCGGTAGGGGGCCAGTCCCTCGGCGGCGGCCATGCCTTCGATGTCCGGTACGTCGCCCTGCCCAGGGATGGCGCCGTACTTGGCCAGCACATATTCGCGGACGCTGAGCGTGCGGTCCTCGGGCAGGCCGCTGCGCAGAGGGAACGAGCGGTGGACCACCTCTACGTCGCCGCTGTGCTCGAATCGCTCGACGGCCCGACCGAGCCGATGGCCGCCCAGGCCGCACCAGGGGCAGGCGATCTCAGCCCAGATCTCTACCTTCACGGCCTGACCTCCAATTCCTACTGTTTGTTCGTAACGCCATGATGAACCAGTATGGAAGGCGGTACAAAAGGCACATCGGTGTGCGTGACGGAGAGGAACGGGCGCCATGCAGGACAGCGCGGGTACCGGGATGGCGGCTTCGGCCGGGCCGTGTGCGAGCATCCCCGCCGATCACATGGACTTCATCCGCCAGGTGCTCGACCGGGTGGGCGACAAGTGGAGCATGTTGATCATCGCCGTCCTGGAGGGCGGCCCGATGCGCTACACCGACGTGCAGCGCCAGATACCGGGCATCTCCCAACGCATGCTGACCCACACCCTCCGCCAGCTCACCGAGGACGGGCTGATCAGCCGTACGGCCTACGCCGAGGTGCCACCGCGCGTCGAGTACGCGCTCACCCCGCTCGGCGGCGGCCTGCACGACCTCGTCAAGCAGCTGATCGGCTGGGCCGCCGACCACCACGACGAGATCCGCGCCAACCGCTCCCGCGCCGGCACCACCGCCTCCTCCGCGTCCCGGCCCTGAGCCACGGGCCCGGCCAACGCCACCGCCTCCACCGACCGGACCACCGCAGCGACCATCGCCGTGCGCTCCGGCTCCCGGGCCCCAGCCAGGTTCTGTCCTTCGAACGCGGCGGGCATGCCGTGGTGGAGGTCATCGCCGACGGTCCCGGCGTCCTCACCGGCGAACGGGGGCGGCTGTTCAGCCGGTTCCACCGCCACGCCGAAGCCCGCCGCACCGACCCAGAGGGCACGGGGACGTCCCACTTCGTCCCCCGGTCGGCTCGCGAGTTCGCCGCGGACCTTCAAGCACCCGAGCCGGGCCCGGGATGCGCCACTTCCGAATACCCCATTCGCCCGCAGGAGCCAGGCAACCGAGCCGACCGGAGCGGGCAACCCCAGACTCCTGCGGAATCGAATCCCGAGCCGAGATCACCAGCTCCGGTGGCCTCTGCAAACCCCGCGGGCAGATCAGCGGCCTTCAGCGTGCGAATCCGGCCAGCTGCCGATCGGAGCTGACCGCCATGGCCCGCGCGGTACAAGGACGAAAGCGGCGCTGAGCTGGGCTTCGCGCCGATTCCCGCAGGCCAACGTCCGTCGGGGTGCGCCCGACGGGCCCGGGTTGGTTCATGCTTGCCCTGCCGCACCGTCCGCTGCAGCCTGCGACTTTCCGTTCGGTCAGGCGCCGTGCTCTCACCGGCTCTGCCATCCAGACCCCACCCTCGACCAGCGAACACATCGCCATCGACAAAGAGGCCCCGGACGGCAGCGTCGCGGACAACAACCGGGGTGTCGTCGATAGTGACGGCCTACTGGACGGATTCACAAACCCGAGGAGGTTGGCAACATCGTGAGTGGGCCGGTAGGACGTCAGTTCTGCTTCAGCTCCTCGGCGAGCATCACGATGATGCCACTGGGACCGCGGACGTACGCGAGCTTGTAAATGTCCTCATAGGTGGCCACGCCGCGAAGCGGACGGCATCCGTGTTTCGCGGCTACCTCAAGGGCCTTGTCGATGTCGTCGACCGAGAATGCGACGCGGTGCATACCGATCTCGTTGGGACGAGTGGGCTCCGACTCGATCGCCGTGGGGTGGACGTACTCGAAGAGTTCGAGGTGACCGTGACCATCCGGCGTCCGGAGCATCGCGATGTTGGTGTGGTTGCCATCAAGGCCAACGGCGGTGTCGGTCCACTCACCACTGACCGTGTCACGGCCGACGAGCGTGAGACCGAGGTCTGTGAAAAATGAGATCGCTGCTTCGAGGTCGCGAACGGTGATGCCGACGTTCTCAAGCTTGATGGCCATGTGCCGCATGCTATCGAGCCAGGGCCGACCAGCTCTGATGGCGAGCCGGGACTCGATCGAACAAACCCGGTGAGCAATCAGGAACTAGGGTGAGGCCTGAGCTGCCGGGTCCAGGCGATGACAGCGTAGAGGACGACGGCGGCGGTAGAGGGTGGCGTGCTCGTCATACCGGTTCGAGAATCCTCGCCATTGCTTGATGGGGCAGTAGCGGCGTTCGATCAGGCTGCGATTCCGGTAGCGGCGGCGTCGTGCGAAACGGCGGTACCAGTCCATCCGCGAGATGAACGGGCGCGATCGCCTGCCCTGTTCCCGGCCGGGCCCCCTCGGGGGCGGTGCCGATGCTTTTGCGGACCAAGAAACTACCTGCGTGCGCGCCAAGAACGCCGAAACCGGCCGACCCCAGTCGATGAGTCGGTCGCGGCGGCGCCGTGCGAGGCCGGGCGGTCCAGGATGCGGCGTCCAGGATGGGGCCCGCGCACTGGCGGGCGGCGGAGACTCTGACAGCGCGCCGATCTTGGCTTTGGTCGACGCGGGGAAAGATACCCGCCGGAGGTGATCTGCCTGCTGTCGCTTGCCTCGTCGTCTCCATCACCGTGCGGCCTTGCCGCAACGTCGGGGGGTCGCTCAAAGCCGCCTCGGTAGCGGGGACGGTGAGCTTTTCGGTGCTGTGGCACGCCGTCTTCCGCGCCGTGCGGCCCACGTGGACAAACGGCCGGCCCCGCGCGTCCAGGGCCACCAGAGCCGCCGACGGTGGCATTGTGGCTCATCGCCGAGCGGATTGATCGCCGAGCGGAGACGGCGGTGCTTCAGCGGCCAGCGCGGGCTGGGGGCCATGGCTCGCCCACAGGACGGTGGCCAGCAGTTCGTCCAGTTCGGCGGGGTCGCCGGGGAGCAGTTGGGGTGCGTCAAGCAAGGCGGTTACGCGCCCGATGTCGGGGTCGTGGGCGTTGGCCTGCAGCCAGCCGGTGCCCGCGCAGTCGGTGACCGCCGCCACCAAGTCTCGAAGCGCCACCGGGTCGACCTGTTCGCCCGGGCCCCAAGCGGCATCCCTCGCGGCGTCGGTAGCGGCGCCGAAGTGGACGGCGGCCAAATTGTGCAGGACGACTGCGGCGCGGCTCTGGGTGAGGGGGTTGGGGCTGTGGGTGTGGACGTAGTCGGCTGCGGTGCGGGTCTTGCGCAGGATGGTGCTGTTCACCACGGCGATTACCTCCTCTACCTTCTCCCGAACCGGGTCGATACGGCGACTCGCCCGCTGCAGGCCCCGCCGTTGCGGACGGCACTTGGCTGGTGGGCGGCGCCGTCGTGTGATTGCGGCTGGGGACGGCATGAGGGCCGGGCCGGCTCGTGCTGAGGGAGAGAACTCGCCGGCCCGGTTGATGTGCTGACGCTGAGCGAGACTGTCTTTGCCCGGTTGCCGTTTCCTCCTTCCGTCGTGACGTGCTGCCTCGGTGAATGCGGCTGATCTGGCGGCTGCTCGTCCCGAGGACGACCCCGGGAGGTGCTCGCTCCGCCGTCGGGATGCTCCGCCGTCGGGTGCGTCATGGCCGGGCAGTCGCGGGAACCCGGCCTCCAGGCTGCGGCTGGAGCACCGATGCAGGAGAACGACGTCGGGACGGCGGAGGCGAGCGCTGACGCCGAATCGCGCTGCCGCTGCCGGCGGCGGCCGAGCCCCCGGCCGAGCGGCGGCCAGAGGGGTCCGGCATGTCATATCGCCACGGTCGCCCGGTGGGGGGAGTGGACGGGGGTGCAGGCGGCCCGGGCCAGGTGGGTGGCGCGCCATAGCTTGCCGCGATCAGGGCATCGAACTCCTCGCGCAGCCACTGGTCGTCGGCGCAGATCAGGTCTGCGAACTCGCGGCCTACCCGCCGCGGCACACCAATCGGGGCCATCCCCTGCATGTCGATCACCCCCGGAAACCTCTTGCCAGCGTCACCAGGTCAACGACCGATACACATTTTCTATACCCACGACCGCAGAAAAATGTCAAGCCCCCGGTCGTCGGCAAGCCCACTGCCGAGAGGTTGTCGGTGAAGATGCCGAGGAGCGGGCTGCCGCCGGTTACGCCACCTCGTTCAGGGACTACAGCCCCTCTTGCCGCCCCCACCTGGCCTGATGATCTATCTCGACACGTCGAACCGACCTCAGGGTGCGGGCCCGATACTTGGCTGCCGACCGATGTTTGACAACCAGCCCGGCATGGTACTTATGATTCCAGTTGCAGGGTTCCTTCCCTGTGAGGCGCAAACAGTCCCGGGCGTGGAGGCCCCGGGGATCTTCGGAGGTGAGCGAGCGATGCTGCTGACGTCGATCGACCCGTTCGTGCAGGAGTTCGAGCGCCAGTTCGACCGCGCGGTCCGGCAGGCCGGGCTGAGCGGCCGCGGCGAGGGTGCGGGGATGCCGATGGACGGGATCCGCCGCGCCGACGACGTCGTCCTGCGGTTCGACCTGCCCGGGATCGACCCCGGCTCGATCGAGGTCACCGTGGACCGCGGCGTGCTGACCGTCAGCGCCCGGCGCGAGGAGGAGTTCGGCGAAGGCGAGCGCGTCTTCGTCCGCGAGCGCACGATGGGGACCTTCACCCGCCGCGTCTACCTGTCGGAGCACCTGGACGCCGACGCGATCGAGGCCGCCTACAACAACGGTGTCCTGGCCGTCCGCATCCCCGTCCTGGAACAGGCGAAGCCCCGCAAGATCGCCGTCCAGGCCCAGAAGGCGATCAGCAACTGACATCCGATGGGCCACGGGCAACCGCCCCGATGAACGGCCGTCACCGGCACGGCACCGCACCGCGAGGGCGTCGGTTTCGGATCGGGGGAACCCGGTGACCACCCGGCCGGCAGCGGACCCGCCGCGGCGCGTGCGGTATTCGGGTCACACCAGCACCACCGCACCGCATCGGCGGCGGGCCGCTGTCTCAAAGCCGCCCGAAGCCCCGAGCACCAGGCCCCGGCACGAAGGCCGGTGATGATTAGAAAGGAGGGCGGCCGGTGAAGCTCCCCATGGACGACGAGTACGCGGCGCTGTTCACCGTCGGGCAGGTCGCGGACATGCTGCAGGTGCAGCAGGCGTTCCTGCGCCGCATCGACACCCACCAGATCGTCTCGCCGCAGCGCTCGGCCGGCGGACAGCGCCGCTACAGCCGCGCCGAGATCGGCCGCATCCAGCAGGTCGTCACCATGATGGACGAAGGCATGACGCTGCCCGCCATCCGGCGGATCTTCGAGCTGCAGCACGAGCTCGTCGAACTCACCCGCGAACGCGACGAGCTCGCCCGTCGCCTTGCCGCCTACAGCGCGACCCGCGCCCCGACGGCACCGTCCGACTCCTAACCGTCCCGGAGCGGCGACCTCGCGAACATCCCGCTTCCCGGTACGGGAGCCTGCACCGCCAGGCACCCGGTTGAACAACGTCCAAGTCGAGCCACGCCCCAAGTCGCCCAGAAGAGCAGCTCTGCGGCCGTCACCCCTGGCTTCGTCCTGAGCCGCAAGGACGCAGTCGCGATGTCCAGTTCTTGATCACTGACCCGCCCGTGAACCATCAGCCGCCATCTGGCGATGGTGGCCGTGCATATGCAGGAGAAGAGAGCTTGTCTGCCCTCACTGAGCAGGTCGAAGACCTTCCCGCGTTCGGATACGGTCGCTGGCGGCAGCCGCTGCGGACCCGCCGCGACCGTGACGCCGAGACCATTCGGGAGGTGTTGCGCAACGCGGGGCGCCCCGAGTTCGGCCACCCTGGCGACGGCTTCTTCGTCGACGGCGGCCGCGACGGCGAACCCTTCCTGGTCGCCTGCGCCTCGCGCGCCCGCCGCCGCACCCTCAGCCCCGCCGCCGAAATCGCCGCCTACACCACCGCCCTCACCACCGCCGGAATGCGCGTCGAGCCCCCAACCGGTCCCGACCTCAGCCCCCTGCTCCTGCACGTCTACCCCCGCCAAGAGAACGAGCGTGCAGGTCGAACCGGATACCGGAACACCGACGAGAAAACCGCCAGCGGCGCGCTGACCACCCCTGCCACGCACCTCGGTCGGCAGTCGACGGCACATCGACCGGACGCCTGAAGGCCATTCGAGACGCTCGCGCGCCGATCGCGGCCACCTCGCCGGAAAGGAGATCAACAGCCGCAGGCGGCACGTTGCGCGGCCTGGCCGATCCAGCCCACGGTGGTAGGGCGTTCCAGACCAACCACGCCCGAGTCCCGGCCGCGGTCGCCCGCGACCCGCACAGCCGCATCCGCGACATCGCCAAGCACATCGGCATCACCGAATGTGCCGTCCAGCGGATCGTGACCGACGTCGAGGACGCCGGCTGCTTCACCCGCTCCCGCACCAAGCCGGCACCCGAGCGTGCATCGACCACGTGGGCCGACTTCTCGCGCTCCCGGGCCCGGGCATTGGTGGCGTGTGGAGGCCGGGCCCGCCGGGCCCGCCGCCCCCGAGGCGACCCGAGCCAGTGTCCTTGAGCTCGTTAGCGCGGGTTGCTGTCGCGTCGTGGAGGGCTGGTGAGCAGGTGCAGCAGTGTGCTGACAGGGCAGGGCAGGTCGTTGAGCGGCTGCGTGGCGTGCACAGTGCGCACGGACGTAATCTTCGGCAAGGGCAACGTCCACGCCGTCCCGGAGCGCCTTGCTGGAGTTCGCCGCCGTGTGCGTCCTGGCGGTTGTCGCGGGCACTCGCCGAGGCCCCGGCAACCGCCGGACGGCGGGCGTCGGCGCTCCTCAGTCCAGTATGAAGGCGCCGCCCACGGACGTCGCCAGGTCAGCCCCAAGGGCGGCTGCCGGCGTCCAGGACCCGGGCCTGCCGACGCCACGGGCCAGCAGTTCGGTGACGGTGGCGGTGACGTCGGCCGTGAAGTCCATACCGTCGCCGGCGCGGAGCCATCCCTCGTGCTGGGTGCCGTCCGCCCACTCGACGACGGCGTGCCCCCAGGAGTGCTTGCGCGGACGGGGCGTGGCCTTGATCCGTACCCGGCCGAGCCGGTCGACGGCGAGGCGTCGCAGCGCCGGAACGGACAACATGCGGCCCAGCAGCGGGAGCAGGGCACGTATCAGCGGAGCGGTCGGCACGAGACCGGAAGTCGCGGTGACGAACGGTGCTCCGCTCACCGCATGCGCCGCGACGAGCTCGCCGGACGCGACACCTGCCGACTTCGCCGCCTCCCCGTCCGGAAAGGAGAGTCGCTGCGGATCTGCGCCGAGGCGCGACGTTACCAGCCGCCCATTCTCGTACCGCCGCCCACCGGTGGTGAGCACGTCCACCATGCTGGCCGCCAAGGCGGCACCGAGCACTCCCGCCTCGACGGCCACCGAGCCCACGGCGTCGACCAGCACCCGGTGCGGTGCGGGCCGCCCTTCGCACAGCTTCGCCACCACCGCCTCCGTCGCCAGCACGCCGAATCCGGCGCCGGTGACCAGGGTGCTGCCCGCCCGCACCGCTTCATCGTGCAGGGCGAGCAGCCCTTCCACGGCGACCAGGTCGCTGGCCTGGTCGACGTAGTGGCCGCCGGGCATGCAGGCACGGGCGATCACCGGTGCCGTGGCGGCGAAAGCGCCCATCGTGTTCACCACCACCCGCGGGCGTTCCCGCACGATCTCCTCCGCGATCCGCTCGGCGGAGTCGGCGACGACCACCTTCGCATCCCCGGGCAGACCGGCTTCGGCCCCGGCGGCGACCATCCGCTCCCGGCTGCGCCCGACCGGCACGACCGTCAGCCCCCGCGCAGCCAGTCGCGCGGCCACACCTCGGCCGACACGGCCGGTGGCCCCGACGACCCACACCTCGTCGTTCGTCCTGACCTCGCCGGTCTCGCTGGTCTCGGTCATGTGAATGTCACCCTGCCTCTTCCGGGCCGCACCGGCGACGGGCGTCCCCAGTGATGACACAGTGTGTCATGAGTTCAGGCTAGCACCGATGGCACAGTGCGCCATCACCTGTTACCGTCGGCCTGTGGCGAGGTGGGATCCGGGCGCGGAGGAGCGCCTGAAGCGGGCGGCTCTGGAGCTGTACCTGGAGCGCGGCTACGACAACGTGACGGTGACCCATATCGCCGAGCGGGCCGGACTCACCCGGCGTTCCTACTTCCGCTACTTTCCGGACAAGCGCGAGGTCCTGTTCGCCGGCTCGGAGCGCCTGCCCCCGGCACTGGCGGAGGCGGTCCGGGCGGCGGACCCGGACGCTGCTCCGCTCGCCGCCGTCCTCGACGCGCTGGCGCGAGTGGGTGCCGAGCTCGTCGAGCAGGTGGACGGCGCGACGGAGCGCCGGGCGGTGATCGATGCCAGCCCCGAGCTGCAGGAACGCGAACGGACCAAGACCGCTGCGATCACCGCTGCGATCAGCGACGCCCTGAAGCAACGTCAGGTGAACGCCGAGACGGCCGAACTGGTCGCGCAGCTCGCCACGGTGGCCTTCCAGAACGCCTTCCGGCACTGGATCGAGGCCGAAGGGCGTACGAGTTTCGGCAGCTGCCTGCACAGGGTGACCGACGAACTGCGAGCCGCCCTCGCCGGGACGTGAGAGGGACGTCTGCCCGTGGAGGGTCGGGGACTGGCGCGGTTCCGCATGGTGCGGTCCGTTTCCAGTCCCCGCCCGTCAAACGCGATCAACCGGCCGGGGTCGGTCGTGTGGCATTGTCGTGGGCGGCGATCACGGCGAGCAGAGGGTGGGCGAGCATCGCGAACACCGGCCAACGCCGCCAGGAGGTCCAGCGGCAGACCTGGTGCTCGTCGAGTCCGGCCGGATTTGCCAGGCGCCGAGGACTTCGCGGAGGGGCCGCGGCGCTCCAGGCTCCCCGGCCGGAGCAGCGGGTCAGCGCACGGATCGACGCGGTCCGCACCGGGCTGACCGCCGGCGCGGGGCCGGTGCGGCGGTCGGGCTGATGCCGCCCTTCCGCCGCCAGCGGCACCAGGAGATCGCGACCGCGCTCAGCGACTACGACGCCGGCGAACGCCGGATGACCGACCTGTACACCAAAGCTGCCGACCAGCTCGGCTCCGGCAAAGCACCCGTTCGCCTCGCAGGCCTGTACGCCCTGGAACGCCTCGCCCAAGACACCCCCGGTCACCGGCAGACCACCGTCAACCTGATCTGCGCCTACCTGCGCATGCCCTATACACCGCCCGGCGACGACCTCGACCTCCCCAACTACCGGCATCGCCACCACCAACAGCGCTACCAAGCCGCCCGCCGCGGCACCCCCGCCCCCAACGGGTGGGGCTTGTAGGGACGTCTGCCTGGGGTGCTGTCGCTCGCGTAGAGGGAGCGGAGGTATGTGGTTGGGCCGCAGACGCACGTAGACAAGAGCGTCGGCGACCCGCACATGGACAACCCGAACCCCAGCCTGTTCTGGAACTCCCGGGGCTACAACGTCCGATAACGCGCTGTCTCCTTCCTGATCAGCAGGTCGCCGACCGCCCGAACTCTCACCCCCGGGATTCTCGGTTGGCCATGACCTGCGCCGAAGGTTTTAGGTTCTCGCCGGATATGCAGAGAAGGCAAGCGGCGCCATCGCCGCCGATGGGTTTCTGGCAGAGCGCCTGCCTCCTTTGGGCCGGCCAGAACGCAGCCCCCCGACGGCTGCCGCCGCGGTGGTCGGCGGTGCCGGTTTTAGGAAGCCTCCCACCACGGTTCGGTGTCCTTTTGAGCGACGAATTCGTGGAAGTCCATGTTGGCGATTTCCAAATTGCACGCCAGCGATCCGACCTTGTTGCAAGGGAGGACGGCGGGCTGCCCGGGGGTGTCGTAGAGGTCGACGACCGTCAGTGGGCGGCCTGCCTCGGCGAAGGTCCTGGCGTCGGCGAGCGCAACCAGCGTGGTGTGCTTCTCCGGCGGGACCAGTGCGGGGACCTGGCCTGGTTGGAGGTCCTCGAAGGCCCGGTCGTCGACGACTCGCGCTGTCAGCGGGTAGTTCTCGACGTCGATCTCGTCCGGGTCCGGATTCCTGCCGACCCAACCCTGCTCGTCGACCCCGTTCAGGTCGGCGAGCAGGGCGCGCCAGCCGTCCTCGTCGTCGAAGCAGGTGCGGACCAGCAGGGCGGCGTCGGTGGCGGGCAGCGCCGGGAAGGCCCGGTGCGGGGGCGCCGCAGGCGCGGGGAAGGCCGGCCGGCCTCGATCCCCTTGGTACATCCCGGTCACGTCCATGTCGCGCACGATCTGGTCGAACGTGAGGGCGCCGCTCGTCACGGCGGTGAGGACCTCGCCGAGCCGGGCCGGCGGGACCCGGACGCCGCGTCCGGGCGCGCCGGCCAGGTCGATCAGCAGTGGCCCGTCCCCGCCATAGGCCACCGGGATGTCCGCCAGGACGGCGACGTGCTGCGCCGTGCCGCCGTCAGGTACGACCGCCGGTACGTTCCCGCCGTGCAAGGAATTCCAGGCGGGGCTTTCGACCAGGCGGAGCCGTACATCGCCGTCCACGACGAGCACATCACCTTCCCGGCGACCTTGGATCTCATTGAGCAGCCCGCCCCATAATGGTGCGCCGTCCCTGAAGCAGGTGGACACCAAAAGCACCTCGCCGGGCGCGGGCTGGGGAAGGGTGGGAAAGGCCATGGTTCTCCTCCGGAAAAGCCGCTGTCGTGGTGACGGTTCCGGCCATGGTGGTACATCGGTAGGACACTTTGCCCTCAAGCCCGTCGCAGCCAGTGGCGGCGGGCCGGACCCACCGGGCGCGTCCGGGGCGTGGTGTCAGTGGGATGTTGTTTAGTCGAGGAGTGGACGTTGAAGAGCACATCGTTGCGTTGGCGGCCGAGGTCAGGCGGCTGAACAACTTGTACTACGGCGCCGCGCTAAACGCGTCGCGGAGGGGCGGCAGACGGCGGTGGTGAAGCTCTCGCTGGTCGGGTTCCTGTTCAAGGCGGGACCGATCACTAAACCCGGGTTGATGGTGACCAGGCGCCAGTGATCCTGGCTCCGGGCGATCCGCCAGCCTCCATTTCGGCGAAGGTCTTGGAGTAGCTGTAGGGCTCGTGAGCCGGAGAGGACGTCGTGTTCCAGGTCTCCTCGGGCACGATCCGGCGCGGGACGTCGACGATGTCCTGGGCGTCGCCGATCATCGCGGCTACCGAGCTGGTGAGCACCACCCGCTGGGTTTCGCCGACCTCGGTCGCGGTGCCGAGCACGTTGTGGGTTCCGCGCACGGCCGGGTCGACAAGATCGCGTTGGGGATCTCGGACGGACCGACGAAGGGCGAAGCGGTGTGGATCACGATGCGGCATCCCCGCATGGCCCTGCCGGCATTGCGCGGGTCGCGGACTGCGGTATGGACGGTGACTCCCACGTCGACCAGGCCTTTCACCATCCAGCCGGCGACGTAACCGGTGGCGCCGGTCACCATCACCGGCGCGCTCGCATCGACCGGCAGGTTGCTGAGATCGACCTGGGTGTCCACGGAGTCTCACCGAAGTCCGCGACCCGGAGCTCGGCCTCTACTCGTTCACCAGGAGGATCTTGCCGACGTGCCGGCCGGCCTCCATGAGCCGGTGGGCCTCGGCGGCTTCGGCCATGGGCAGGCGCTGATCGATGATCAGCTGCACGGCCCCGTTCTCGATCATCGGCCAGACGTGCTGCTGCACCTCGGCGACGATCGCGGCCTTCTGCGCGGCGGGCCGCGTGCGCAGGGTGGTGCCGTGGACCGATGCGCGCTTGAAGACCAGTTCAGCGAGGTTGAGCGGGCCCTCCAGGCCGTCCTGCATGCCGATGATGGCCAGGCGCCCATCGGTGGCCAGCGACCGAATGTTGCGCTCGAGGTAGCGGCCGCCGATGACGTCGAGGATGACGTCGTAGGGTCCGTGCTCGGCGAAATCATCCGTGCGGTAGTCGAGTGTCAGGTCGGCGCCGAGTTCCCTCGCCCGCTCGGCCTTCTCGGGACCGCCCACTGTGGTGACCACCCGGGCTCCCAGGGCCTTGGCGATCTGGAGCGCCACGGTCCCGACGCCTCCCGCCCCGCCGTGCATGAGGAAGGTCTCGCCCTCCTCGAGCCTCGCGGTCATCACGATGTTGGACCACACCGTGGCGGTCGCCTCGGGCAGCGCCGCCGACTCGACGAGTCCGGTCCCCTTGGGAATCGTGAGCAACTGACCCGCGGGGACGGCGACCTTTTCCGCGTAACCGCCGCCCGTGAGCAGCGCGCAGACCTCGTCGCCGACCTGCCAGCCGGTCACGCCCTGCCCGAGGGCGCTGATGCGGCCCGAAACCTCCAGACCCGGGTAGGGCGAAGCGCCCGGTGGCACCGGGTAGAGCCCCATCCGCTGCATGATGTCAGCCCGGTTGAGGGCGCTGGCCGCCACATCGACGACGACTTCGCCGACAGTGGGCGTCGGGTCGTCCACCTGCGTCCACTCCAGGACCTCGGGGCCACCGGGCTTCTTGATCGATATCGCCTTCATGGATGCTCCGCTTCACATGGCTGAGTGAGGGCTCCCGTGGACGTCCCAGGTCAGGGCGTTTGCGGCAGGTCTTTGCCGGGAGTGCTCGGCTGAAACTCGCCCCGTGGTGGGCCCGTGGTCGCGCCGCGTGCAGGGCCGGCCGCGCAACGGCCCGCCTCTCGGTTACCGGGAGCCGAATGTTTGCAGTGCACACATTAGGAACAGAAGTACGCAGTGTCAACATTCGTGAGGGGTGTCACGTCGGCGGTCGTGTGCTGGGCGCTCTCGCGTGGTGTCGATGTGATGCAGAACACTTCCTTCGATGTCTGCACTGCTCACATCGTCCTCTAATGTGAGCAATGCAAACATGGTCGGTGATGGAGATCGAGAGGGGAACCCGTATGGCCAGCGAGCTGTTCTCACCGCTGTCCCTGCGCTCTGGACAGGTGCTGGGCAACCGGATCGCGAAGGCGGCCATGGAGGAGAACCTGGCCGGCGACGGTCAGCTTCCCGACCGGCGCTTGACGGCGCTGTACCGCAGGTGGGCCGCCGGCGGCGCCGGACTGCTGATCACCGGCAACGTCATGGTCCATGCCGCGGCGCTGACCGGTCCCGGGGGAGTCGTGCTCGACGATGCGGCGCCATTGGAGCCCTTCGCCGAGTGGGCCAAGGCCGGCAAGGCCGGGGGAGTGGCGATGTGGATGCAGATCAACCACCCCGGTCGCCAGGTCCAGGCCGACATGCCCGGTGTCGTGTGGGGGCCGTCGGACGTGGGTGTTGACCTGGGGCGGCACAGCAGCCGATTCGGGCGCCCCGTCGCCATGACCCCCGCGCAGATCGAGGCCACCGTGGCCCGGTTCGCGGTGACGGCCCAACGCGCCGAACAGGCGGGCTTCGACGGTGTGGAGGTGCACGCCGCGCACGGCTACCTCCTGTCGCAGTTCCTGTCGCCCCTGGTCAACCGGCGCACGGACGCCTGGGGTGGGTCGCTGGAGAACCGGGCCCGGATGCTGCTGGAGGTCGTCCGTGCCGTTCGCGCCGCCGTCTCACCGGCCTTCGCGGTCGCGGTGAAACTCAACTCCGCCGACTTTCAGCGCGGCGGATTCGACGCCGACGACGCACGGCGGGTCATCGCGCTGCTCGAACCGCTCGGCATCGATCTGATCGAACTGTCCGGTGGCAGCTATGAGAGCCCGGCGATGACCGGTCGTCCCGCCGACACGCGCACCCGGGCCCGGGAAGCCTATTTCCTGGATCTGGCGACGGACCTGGCCAAGACCAGCCCGCTTCCGTTGATGCTGACCGGCGGCATCACCCGCCGCGACACCGCTCTCAGGGTTCTCGACAGCGGTGTGGCGCTGATCGGCATGGGCACCGCACTGGCCGTCACCCCGGACCTGCCCGACCGCTGGCGGCACGGTCGCGAGGCCGAGCGGCAACTGCGGCCGGTCACCTGGTCCGACAAGGCTCTCGCGTCGTCTGCGAGCATGGCGCAGGTCCGCCACCAGATGCGCCGCCTCGCCCGCGGTAGCGCGCCCAGGCCCGCTATCCACCCCGCGTACGCGCTCTTGTCCGAAGAACGTCGGCGCCGACGGGCCTTGCGGCGCTACCGCGCGTGGCTGCCTGCTTCGCTAGGCACCGCCACAGCAAGCCGCCCCCTGTGAGAGGCCGCCGACGGCGGGCCCGCTCAAGTTCTCGCGCCGGCTCCTCGTCCATCAGGTCGGGTTGGGGACCGAGGTGGGGATGGGCATGTGCAGGGCGATCTGGCCTTCGGTGACGACGTCGAGTTGGACGGGTTGGATGGGCTTGAGTGATCGCAGGTCGTCGGCCATGCGGCCTTCGCCGATCCGGAGAGTGATGTCTCGCGGGAGGCGCGTGGTTCCGGTGGCGAGCATGTTGGTCTGGCTCACGGTGGAGTGCCATGCGCCGTTGATGGTGGTGTAGGAGATGAGGGTGGAGACGCGCCTGCCGCTGGGATAGCTGGTCTGGGTCGGTGTCGGTGCCGAGAACGCCAGGTCGGTTCCGCCGGTGTCGTTGGCGACGCGTGCCGCGGTTCGATCGGTGTCGATGTCGACGTCGAGTTCGGTGACCCACTTGGGGAGACCGTAAGCATCGTGTCCGCGTATCTGCGCGATGTCGGTATTGACCGGCAGCGACAGCACGTAGGAGTCGAGTTGGTCGTTCTTGAGGGCGGCGAGGAGGTCGATGAGCCCGAGCCGGCCGTGCCGGGCCGGTCGCACGGCGATGCCGACGGCGGCCTCGGTGTAGAAGTCGATGTCGCAGACGTCGTAGCGGAAGAACATGATCGAGATCAGGCCGAGGCCTGGGGCGACTTCGAGTGGTGACAGCTCTGCGGGCAGACGGGTTCGGATCGCGCGGGAGCGGGCGAGCAACGTGATGCGGGCGCTGGAGGAGCCGTAGTAGAAGTTCGGCGTGAGCGTGGTGCCGATCGGGGAGTCGACCTTGGTCTTGGGCATGCGCCGGAAGAAGTCCACGCTGGGGACGCGGGGGTCGCGGTCGACTTCGTCGAGGTCGGTGTTCATTCGGTACCGGTCGTAGAGGCCTCCCTTGGGAACCGCGACCTTGTGGTCGCCGAGTTCGACCTCGACCATGTCCTGCTGAGATGACGACATCGGCGCGCTCCTGGGATCCATGGGCCGGGCCTGGCAGGTTCGGTCATCGGCATGCCGGGCTTGGTCCCGCCCGGCGATTCTGGTGATCAGCGCGTCGACGCTCTCGGGGGGCTGCCCCGCCGTGCGGTCGGCGTGGCAGCCGCTGCTGCGTCCGGGGCGCGTGGGCGGCTCAGTTGCCGTGTAGTGCGGTCTTCAGGGCGTCTATGGCGAGTTTGCGGGCGATGTTGGTGGCGTGGGTGTCGCGGAGGCTGTCCAGGAGGAGGAAGTCGTGGACCATGCCGGCGACCCGGACCGCGGTGACGTCCACGCCCGCTTCGCGCAGTTTGTTGGCGTACTGCTCGCCTTCGTCGCGTAGCACGTCGGCTTCGTCGGTGATGAGCAGGGTGGTGGGCAGTCCCCTCAGTTCGTCCAGGGAGGCCTGCAGGGGGGAGGCGTACACCTCGGTGCGCCGTGACGGGTCGGGGGTGTAGGCGTCCCAGAACCATTTCATGCCGTCGCGGGTCAGGTAGTAGCCCTCGGCGAACTGCAGGTAGGACGGGGTGTCGAAGTCGGCGTTGGTCACCGGGTAGAGCAGGACCTGCGCTTTGAGGTCGATTCCGCCGCGCTGTTTGTTCATCAGGGCGAACACCGCCGACATGCAGCCGCCGACCGACTCGCCGGCGACGGCGATGCGGGTGGTGTCCAGGCCATGCTCGGCGCCGTGCTGCATGACCCACTGGCCCACGGCGTAGTTCTGCTCGACCTGGGTGGGATACCTGGCCTCCGGTGCCCGGTCGTAGACGGGGAAGACGCCCGCGGCGCCCGCGCCGACGGCCAGTTCGCGAAAGAGCCGGTCGTGGGTCTTCTCGTCGCCGAAGACCCAGCCGGCGCCGTGGATGTAGAACATCACCGGCAGCGGCCCGCTCGCCCCCTTGGGGCGGATGATGCGGGTGCGGACCGTGCCCCACTGGCCGGTGTCGACCTCGACCCACTCCTCGTCGACGTCCGGACGGGGCACGCTGGTATCGCTCTGCAGATCGAGGAGGATCTCCCGGCCCTTCTCCGGAGGGACCTCATAGATCCGAGGGTGCGGATCGGTCGCCTCGGTCAGCTCCTTGGCGGCGGGCTCGAGGTAAGGGGTGATCGGCGGCGGCAGACTGGTCATCGTCACTCCCTGTCATGGATGCCTGCATGTCCTGTCGCGCGGCCCCATCAGCCGCCACTGGCGGCAAGTTCAGCCCTGCGGAGGCCCGCGTGCCGTGGGCCTTACCCACGGTGACCAGGTCAATCCACCCCTGCAGGCAAACGAGGCCCTTCCTGATCCCACGGCGCCACGCTCCATGCGGCGGCCGATGCGCTGCTGATAGGGCTTACAGCAGGCATTTGCTTCATGGTGTTTCACACTGTGGGACTGCTGCACTGCGGGTCGCCTTATCGGAGCGGCGTGCGGCGTAGCAGGAGAGCATGGCCAGGGCCGAGAGGGTGGCCATCAGGGCGAGGGCGTACCGGTAGCCGGTGACGAGTTGGGCCACGCCCGACGTG
The DNA here is from genome assembly GCF_040651755.1 of Actinomadura sp. NPDC048394. Classification (NCBI taxonomy): domain Bacteria; kingdom Bacillati; phylum Actinomycetota; class Actinomycetes; order Streptosporangiales; family Thermomonosporaceae; genus Actinomadura; species Actinomadura sp. NPDC048394. Next base: position 137,822 of record NZ_JBEZJL010000024.1, read on the forward strand.
GAGATCTGTGACAGTGTGCCGGCGAAGACGTGGTCGCGCAGGGGTGCCGGTACGGGGGCGGTGATGATGGGGAAGGCCAGGGCGGTGCTGATGACGATCCCGATGTTCATGATCATGAGTCGCATCGCGTTGACGATGCCGAGGCGGTGGGAGGGCAGGGCGCGCAGCAGGGCTGTGGCGTTGGCGGGGAGGAAGGCGCCTGATCCGGCGCCCATGAGCATCAGGCCGAGCATGATCGGCCAGTAGCCGGTGTGCGGCGACACCGCGACCAGCAGGACGAGCAGGCCGAGGGTCGTCAGTGCGGAGGCGAGTGCGGCGATGGTGCGGGGGTCGATGCCGCGTTGCAGGAAGCCCGATCCGGTGGAGGCGATGACGGCGATCGCCGGCATGGCGAGGACCTTGAGTCCGGCGGTGACGGCGTCGTCTGCTTGGACGGCTTGGAAGAACAGGGCCATCAGCAGGACGACGGTGATGAAGAGCGGCAGCAGGGCCGCGAACGCGCCGATGCCGCTCAGTACGAGGGGGCTGGTCCAGCCGAGGTCGCCGGCCTGGGACAGGCCGAACAGCAGGCCGCCGAGACCGGTCAGGATGAGGACGTTGCCCGGCACGTCGACGCCCCGCTCGCCGCGGGCGGGTTCGGCCGGTCGTAGTACGGCCGCGCCCCAGGCCAGGCACAGCAGGCCGAACGGGACGTTGTACCAGAACACCCAGCG